>NZ_SRLV01000170.1:0-5623 GCF_006518205.1 Myxococcus sp. CA005
CCGCCACCCAGTCCGTTGTCACGAAGAGCAAGGCGAAGGGCCGCGTGCTCGCCCCCGTGACGAGCGTGGAAGGCATCTCCGAGTACCGCCTGCCCAACGGGCTGAAGGTGCTCCTTTTTCCCGACCCCACCAAGCCCACGGTGACGGTCAACGTGACGTACTTCGTGGGCAGCAAGCACGAAGGCTACGGCGAGACGGGCATGGCCCATCTGCTGGAGCACCTGATGTTCAAGGGCACGCCCACCACGCGCAACGTGCCCCAGGCGCTCACCGAGCGCGGCGCCCGGCCCAACGGCACCACCTGGCTGGACCGCACCAACTACTACGAGACGCTGCCGGCCTCCGACGCCAACCTCCGCTGGGCCCTGTCCTTCGAAGCCGACCGCATGGTCAACAGCTTCATCGCGAAGAAGGACCTCGACAGCGAGATGACCGTCGTCCGCAACGAGTTCGAATCCGGTGAGAACGACCCGCGCGGCATCCTCTTCGAGCGCGTGATGAGCGCCGCGTACATCTGGCACAGCTACGGCAAGTCCACCATCGGCGCGCGCTCCGACTTGGAGAACGTTCCCATCGACCGGCTCCAGGCCTTCTACCGGAAGTACTACCGGCCGGATAACGCCATGCTGGTGGTGGCGGGCCGCTTCGACGAGGCCAAGGCCCTGTCGATGATTCAGGACACCTTCGGCAAGCTGAAGAAGCCCAGCCTGCCCCTGCCCGCCACGTACACCGCGGAGCCCACGCAGGACGGCGAGCGCGAGGTGCAACTGCGCCGCGTGGGCGACACCGCGCTGCTCACCAGCCTGTACCACGTGCCCGAAGGTGCGCACCCCGACTTCGCGGCCATCGACGTGCTGACGCTGGTCATGGGCAACAACCCCTCCGGGCGCCTCTACAAGTCGATGGTGGAGACGAAGAAGTCCTCGCGCGTGAGCGCGTCGAACCTCCAGCTTCGCGACCCGGGCATCATCGTCTTCAGCGCGGAGATGCGTGACGACCAACCGGTGGCCGCGGCCCGCGAGGCGCTGCTGAAGACGGTGGAGGACGCATCCCGCACGCCGTTCACCGAGGAAGAGGTCAACCGGGCCAAGGCCACGTTGTCCAAGTACATCGACCTCACCATCAACAACTCCGAGCGTGTCGCCATCAACCTGTCGGAGTGGGAGGCCACTGGTGACTGGCGCCTGCTCTTCCTGCACCGCGACCGCATCGAGGCCGTGACGCCCGAGGACGTGACGCGCGTGGCGGCCGCCTACCTCAAGTCCTCCAACCGGACGCTGGGCACTTTCATCCCGACGCCGAAGCCGGACCGCGCGGAGCTGCCGGCGCCAGTGGACGTGGCGAAGATGATGGACGGCTTCAAGGGCCGTGACGCCGTGGCGCAGGGCGAGGCGTTCGACCCGTCACCGGCCAACATCGAGTCGCGCGTGCAGCGCGGTGAGCTGCCGGGCGGCGTGAAGTACGCGGTGCTGCCGAAGAAGACGCGCGGCAACATGGTGAACGTGTCCCTCTCCCTGCGCTGGGGCACCGAGGAGGCCCTTCGCGGCAAGTCGGACGCGGCGCAGTACGCCGGACGCATGCTGATGCGCGGCACGAAGAAGCGCACGCGGCAGCAACTCCAGGACGCGTTCGACAAGCTGAAGGCGCGCGTGGGCGTGGATGGCAGCAGCACCGGTGCCTCCGCCTCCATTGAGTGCCCGCGGGAGAGCCTGCCGGAAGTCCTCAAGCTGGTGGCCGAGGTGCTGCGCGAGCCCGCCTTCGACGAGAAGGAGTTCGCCATGCTGAAGCAGGAGCGGCTGGCGTCGCTGGAGTCCGAGCGCAGTGAGCCGCAGACGCTGGGCAACATCGCCTTCTGGCGTTCGCTGTCGGGCCACTATGCGAAGGGCCACCCCTACTACGTGGCCACGCTGGACGAGCGCATCGCCGGGGTGAAGGACACCACGCTGGAGCAGGCGCGTGCCTACCACAAGGCCTTCTACGGCGCGTCGAACGGCGAGCTGGCCGTGGTGGGTGACTTCGAGCCCAAGGACATCGTGGCGCTCGCCGGCACCCTGCTGGGCGACTGGAAGAGCCCCGCGCCGTACCAGCGCGTGCAGCAGGTGTTCGGCGGCGGTGCGCCCGCGTCCGTCGCGCTGGAGACGCCGGACAAGGCCAACGCGTACTACATGGCGGGCCAGTCGCTGAAGCTTCGCAAGGACGACAAGGATTGGCCGGCGCTGGTGCTGGGCAACTTCGTGTTGGGCGGCGGTTTCCTCAACTCGCGGCTGGCCACGCGCATCCGTCAGCAGGACGGCCTCTCCTACGGCGTGGCCAGCAGCCTGGACGCGAGCGACGTCGACGAGGTGGGCACCTTCTTCACGTACGCCATCTACGCCCCGGAGAACGCGGCCCGGCTGGAGACGGCCATGCGTGAAGAGGTGACTCGCGCGGTGCAGAAGGGCTACTCGGCGGAGGAGCTGCAGAAGGCGCGCACGGGCATCCTGGAGTACCGGCAGTCGGCGCGGGCGCAGGATGGCAGCCTCGCGCGGCAGCTCGCCAGCTACCTGTTCCTGGGCCGCACGCTGGCCTTCGATGCGGCGCTGGAGCAGAAGCTGACCCAGCTCAAGCCGGAGGACGTGCGCAAGGCCATGGATCGTCACCTGGACTGGACGAAGGTGACGCAGGTGCGCGCGGGTGACTTCGCCACCGCGCAGAAGAAGGCCGCGCCCGCCGCGAAGGTCCCGGCCGCGCCGTGACGCCGTAGCCCGTCACCCCTGTGAGGGAATCAAGCCCCGCGGTGCCCGAGTGGCGCCGCGGGGCTTTTGATTGAGAGGCTGAACGGCTTCAACCCTTGCCGCGCACTGCTTGCCAGAGACTGCGGAAGAGGCCGCCAAAGGAGCCCTGCTTGCTGTCATCTGGAGGGATGGCGCCGGTTTCCAGTACGGCGACGTGGGCGCGCACCTGTTTGAACTGCGCATCTCGGATGCTTGGCTCGTTGGCTCTGACGTCCGCGTCTGAGAAGAAGTGCCAGAGGGAGTGAGGGATGCCGAGCAGTTCCTCAGAGGCCTTGATGCGGTCCTGGACCTTCTGCGCCTCGTCGTACCAAAGGCGCTGCTCTGCCTTTGTCTGGGCAGGCAGCTCCATGAGACGTCGGAGGTCCTGAGCGAGCTCACGTGGGCCGTAGGGGGGTGGGGATGAGGTATTCATGAGAGGCGACCCCGTGTGTACGCGCCCTCCCCTCCCCTTCAACGCGGCGGCAGTGTGGCGAGGAATGCATCCAGCGCGGCGTTGAAGCGCTCCGGTGCATCCATCATCAGCCAATGGCTGACACCTGAGAACACGGTGTGCGGCGTGCCCGGGTACAGGAGGTGGTAGGCATTGGGCTGGATGAAGGCATCCACGACGAGCGTGTGGAGAGGGCCCTTGTAGCGTTCCAGCACACGGTCCGAATTGAACGTGAGCATGCTCTCCAGCGCCCCGACCACCACCTCGCGCGGCGTGGCATGCAGCCAGCGCATCACCGACTCGTGCGTGTGTGGCTTCGCGTTCTGGAGGATGGGCGTGAACCATGCGTCCATGAAGGCGCGGTAGGACTCGGGACGTGTGCCTTCGTGGAAGCCTTGGAGCTGTTCGGGCGGAAGCGGCGGCATCGTCCCCGCGGCATCCACGATGACGAGCCCGGCCAGCCGTTCGGGCCAGCCACGGGCGTACTCCGCCGCGACGTAGCCGCCGAAGCTGTGGCCCACCAGGACGAAGCGCTCCAGGTCCAGGGCCGTGGCCACCGCGTGGATGTCATTGGCCATGTCCTCGGCGCCGTAGCGGCCCTGGGCGTCGAGGCCCGAGTCGCCCATGCCACGCAGGTCGAACGACACGGAGCGCTGCTTCAAATGTGCTTGCTGCGCGGCCCATTGCTCACGCCGGGAGGCGTTGCTGTGGACGAAGACGATGGGGAGTCCACCATTGCCAGTGTCGGTGACTGCGAGCTGGCCCGTGGGTCCCTGGACGGTACGCGAGGTGGAAGTCATGGCGCGGAGGACGATGACACGATTCGCGGCCCGTGCGCTTGGGCACCCTCCCCTGCCTCCTGCTGGCGCGTGCGCGCCCGGAGCCCGAAGAACGCGGCGAGCCACGCAAGCAGTGCCATGGCGGTCATGACCCCGGCCATGGGCATCGCGGTGCCATTGTTGAACGTGCTCACGGCCCACGACGCGCCGGCCGCCGCGGTGAACTGGAGCGCGCCCAGCGCGGCCGACGCCATGCCCGCGCGCGTGGCATGCCGCTCCAGCGCAATCGCAGCCGCGTTGGGTCCCACCAGGCCCATGGCCGACACGAAGAAGAACAGCGTGACGGCGATGCCCCACAGGCCCATGAAGCCGGTCCACGCCACCGCCAGCACGGCCACCGCCGCGACGACGCACAGGCTCAATGCCAGACGCAGCAGCCGGTGCAGCGGCAGGTGTGTCACCAGCTTGCGGTTGAGCTGCGCCACCGCAATCAACCCCATTGCATTGACGCCGAAGAACCAGCCGAAGTGCTCCTCCGGAATGCCATACAGCGAGATGAACACGAACGGCGAGCCCGCGATGTACGCGAACATGCCCGCCTGCGCGAAGCCTCCAGCCAGTGCGGGGCCCACGAAGTCCGGGTCCTTCATCAATGCGCCCATCCGGGAGCGCATCGACTGCGCCCCCACGTGCGGCGGCGCCGTCTCCGGCAGCGACTTCAGCACGAAGGCCAGCGCCACCGCGCCCACCGCCGCCAGCACCACGAAGATGGCCCGCCATCCCGAGTACTGGAGCACCATTCCGCCCAGCAGCGGCGCGAGGATGGGCGCCACGCCCATGACCAGCATCAGCCGCGACATCGTCCGCGCGGCGTTGGCGCCGGACCACAAGTCGCGCACCACGGCGCGTGGAACGACCAATGCCACCGAGCCACCGAGCGCCTGCACGAAGCGCATGGCCACCAGCATGGACGCCGACGGTGCCAGCGCGCAGCCGAGCGAGCCCAGGACGTACAGCGCCAGGCCCGCGTAGAGCGGACGCGTGCGCCCGAAGCGGTCGATGAGCGGGCCCGTGAAGAGCTGGCCCAGCGCCAATCCCGCGAAGCACGACGCGAGCGTGAGCTGGATGGCGGGCGCGGTGGATTGCAGGTCCTCCGCGATGCGCGGGAGTGCCGGCAGATACATGTCGATGGAGAGCGGTGCGAACGCTGTCAGCGTTCCCAGCAGCAACTCGAGGCCGAGTGTGCCCTTCTCAATGGACTGGGTCGAAGGCGTGGTCATGGACTCCCTGGGCCGAGGGCCGAGCCCCGGCGAATAACCGGCTTCCGGCCTCCGCACCGTGAATGTGCCGCGCACCCAGAAGCACGGTTGCTGGAAGGGAACGCCATGGCTGTACACACCACCGGCGAGCAGCCTCGTGGGCCTCCATCGGCATGTCAGACCCCCGGGTTATTCCTTTTCCCGTCGCGCACACGAAGGTGTCGGGCCCTGGCGGCCCGAGCTTGATTTCGCCACTGCGCCCTCACCGCACGGAGCGAGTCCACCCACCCGTGTACGCGACACCCGATTCCCCCGCGCGCGGCGGAGATGTGACGTCGCGCGCGGGGGAAAAGCGCGGTGCCAGGGCCATGGGGGCCAGGG
>NZ_SRLV01000171.1:0-5387 GCF_006518205.1 Myxococcus sp. CA005
CCCCCGCCGCGCCCCGTGCCGCGGCGGCCCAGGCGCCAGCGCCTGCTCCGGCGAAGGGAGGCCAGCGGGGTGCGCAGGCGCCCGCCGCCAAGGCCGCTCCCGCCAGCAAGGGCGAGGGGGATGAGCGCTCGGTGACGGTGGAAGAGGATGCCGCGCTGAAGGCGGCCATCAGGCAGCTCGCGGAGAAGTCGGGCAGCCTGGGCCGCTTCTACGCGATTGCCGCCATGAAGCTTGAAGACCGCGCGCGCGTCCTCACGTCAGTAGAAGGAGTGGGTGGCGTGAAGGTGTCGGCGGAGGGCGAAGGCCGAAACCGCCGCGTGGTGTTCACTCCGGACAAGCCCGCCCCGCTTCCCAAGCGGAGCATGCTGCCGGACGACGACGAGGACGACTTCGACGCGTGAGCCGCTGGGCGCGCCGCGCGCGCCGGGGCTCCCGAAGCGAGACGAGGGATGGGCAAGGCGAAAGCTCTCAAGGACAAGCTGTACGGCGCGGCGGTGCTCAAGATGAGCTTCCGCCTTCGCGGGGATGAGGAGTCCCCTGCGTTCCGCTTCGTCTACCCGGGTGTCCTACGGGACCTGGAGCTCGAGGACGAGGCGGTGGAGCGGTACATCGAGGAGAACCGCGAGGCCGTGGAGAAGGCCGCCCGCGGCTCCACGCCTCCCATTGGGACCCGCTGAAGCAGCGGGTCTCGCGCTGTTCAGGCTGGATGCGCTCCAGCGGCCGCGTATGACGTCTTCTTCCATGACCATCGCGGCCCTGGCGACCGCACCTGCCGCGGGCGCCGTGGGCATCCTCCGGCTGTCGGGCCCGGAGGCCCTGGATGTGGGCCGGCTGCTGGCCCCGGGTGTGCCCGCGCAGCCCACGCCGCGCCATGCGTACCTCGCGTCCTTCGTGGATGCGGAGGGTCGCTCGCTCGATGAGGGCCTGTTCCTCTACTTCCGCGGGCCTCAGTCCTTCACGGGCGAGGACGTGGTGGAGCTTCAGGCCCACGGCAGTCCGCGGCTGCTGCGGCTGCTCCTGACGCGGGCGCTGGAGGACGCGCGCGTGCGCCACGCCGCGCCCGGTGAGTTCACCCGCCGGGCCTTCCTCAACGGGCGGTTGGACCTGACGCGCGCGGAGGCGGTGGCGGACCTGGTGGCAGCGGACTCGGAGGCCGCGGTGCGTGCCGCGGCTGCGGGGCTCTCCGGCGCGCTCGCCTCGCGCGTGCAGGCCCTGGAGGAGCCGCTGCGCGCGCTGCATGCGGACATGGAGGGCGTGCTCAGCTTCCCTGACGAGGCGGAAGGCGCGGACGAGGACGTGGGCGAGCGTGTCACCGCGCTGCGTGCCCAGGCGGAGACGCTGCTGGCCGAGGTGGGCCGGGGCCGGCTGGTGCGCAGGGGTGCTCGCGTGGCGCTGTTCGGTCCCGTCAACGCGGGCAAGTCCACGCTGTTCAACCGGCTGGTGGGCGAGGCCCGCGCGCTGGTGGATGACGAGCCTGGCACCACGCGGGATGCCTTGGAGGCCCGGGTTGAGTGGGACGGGCTGGCGGTGACGCTCTTCGACACCGCGGGGCTTCGGGAGACGCCGGGACGTGTCGAGGCGCTGGGCATCGCGCGAACGCGGGCGTTGCTCACGGGCGTGGACCTGGCGGTGCTCGTGCTTCCGCCGGGTGTCACACAGGCGGAGGTGGAGGCTTGGACGCGTGACGTGGGAGGCACGCCCGTGCTGGTGGTGGACGGGAAGTGTGATGTGGCCGAGGTATCCAGCTCGCCGCGCCAGCGTGTGAGTGGCCTCACGGGTGAAGGTGTGGACGCGCTTCGCGACGACATGCTCGGGCGGCTGTGGGGCGGTGGCACGCCCTCGGCGGTGGCCCTGGTTTCCGAGCGTCACGCCGATGCCTTGCGTCGCGCGTCCGAGGCGCTGGGCCGCGCGGAGAGTGCCTCGCGCGTGTCCACCCTGGAAGTCGTCTCCGGTGAAGTGGGGCTCGCGCTGGAGGCGCTCGGCGAAGTGTCCGGTACCGTCGTTTCGGAGGCCTTGCTGGACGCAATCTTCCAGCGCTTCTGCATCGGGAAATGACGCCTTCCGTCGAGCGGAGGACGTGTCAGACGGCTCCATAGAATGCCCGCCTCAACCGGTGATTCTCGGAGGCGCTGTGATTGAAGGCATCATCCCCCTGGCGAACCATTCGATGCTCTCGGCCCTGCCCTCGGGCTGGGTGGGGGAGATTCTGGACGAGGAGCTGGTCGCCTCGCCTCGTCCCACTGCCGCGCAGACGCGCGCGGCCTTCATGTTGGGCGTGGAGCTGGGTGAGCAGCTCGACAAGCGCCGTGGCGGCAGTGGCCGCTGGTGCTTCCTGCGTGCGCCCGAGCTGCACCTCGGTCACGACATGCTCGTGCCGGACATGGCCGGCTGGCGCCGCGAGCGCGTGGACGTCCCCTTCGAGCCGGACGTCCCCTTCCTCACGCTGGTGCCAGACTGGGTCTGCGAGGTGCTGACGCCCTCCACCGCCGCGTTGGACCGCGCGCGCAAGCTGCCGCTCTACGCGCGCGCGGGCGTGTCGCACGTGTGGCTGGTGGACCCCGCCGCGCGCACGCTGGAGGTGTACCAGCGCGTCAAGCGGGGCTGGCTGCTGACGGGGAGCTACGAGGATGACGCGCTGGTGCGGGCCGACCCCTTCCCGTCCTCGACACTGGAGCTGGGCTCGCTGTGGCTGCCCGAGGGCGCCGAGAAGCCCTCTCTGCTGGTGGCTGTTCCGTGATGCGCGTTGGCGCCCGCGCTGAACTCACGGGCGATGTCGCAGGCATCGTCCGTCATCGCGTCACGCGGCGGCTGCCACCACCGGCTTGAGGACGTAGCGGCCGTACGTCACGAAGGCGAGCAGCACACCCATCACGAGCGACCAGAGCATCGGGTTCTCGGGCGTCAGCTTCGTCGAATGACGCGCGTACAGCACGGCGAGCGCGAACGTCTCGAACGTGAGCACCGCGGCCGCGTGCGCGGTGAGGCTGGGCATCCACTTGAACGCCGCCGGGATGATGAGCAGCACGCCACCGGCCATCTCAAGGAAGCCGAGTGCCCGCCATGCTCCGAGGGGGACCTCGCTGAACTGGCTCGCGAGCTGCTGGAAAGAGAATGCCTTGTACGACCCGCCTGCGAGAAACAGCAGTGCGAGGACGGCCTGAAGAATCCAGAAGACGATGTTCATGGGTGGGGGCTCGGTGTTCAGGCCTTGAGGGCCGGGTTGTCGGATGCCTTCTCGAGTGCCTTGGCGAGCTTTCCGTGCATCATCTTCCAGCCGTACTCGGCGCCGTGGAACGCCTGGTCCTCCTTGAAGCCGGAGTGCTCGAAGAGGACGCGCGTTCCATCGCCATCGGCTTCGAGCCGGTAGCGGACGCGGGTATCCAGCCAGCCCTCGCCCACGACCCACGTGAACTCGAGCTCGGACGGAGGCGCGCACCGGAGCACCTCGCAGTGCACGACGAGTCCATCGAATTGGGCCCGAGGGTCCGGAGGCACGCGGAAGGTGAAGCGATGCCCGACGCGCGGCTCGAAGTCGTTCGGGTACATCCAGTCAGCGAGCGCCTCGCTGGTCGCGAGCGCGCGCCACACGACGGCGGGCGACTGGGTGAACTTCAGCTCCCGTCGGATTGTCTTTGTCGTCATTGCTGCTTGTCGCCTTTCTCAAGGTGCCGCCGCAGTCGGGCGAAGTTGTCGTCCCAGAACCGCTCGTAGTGAGCGATCCAGTCGCGTACCGGCTCCAGTCGCTCCGGCACGAGGCGGTACCGCCGTTCCCTGCCGTGCCGTTGCTCGGTGACGAGGCCCGCATCGAGCAGCACGCGCAGGTGCTGTGACACCGCCGGGCGGCTCATCTCGAAGTTCTCGGCGATTGAATTCACCGGGCGGTCGCCATCGACCAGCAGGTCGAGCATGCGGCGCCGCGCCGGATGGCTGATCGCTCCGAACACCCCTGGCTCGGTGTGCATCATCGTGCGCCGATAATGCGTAAGGATATGCTTACGTGTCAAGCGGCGGAATGTCGTGGCCCGGCGCTTCACCGCGCAGGCGTGCCGTCTCGACGAGCGAGTCGCGGAGCGCCGCGACCTCGGCGCCTCGCTTCGACTTGCTGCTGTCGTGGTTCTTCCGGACCTTCAGCTGGCGCGCTTGAGGTCCGCGTCACCAGCGGGGCGCGCCAGCCGGCGCACCGCGCGCAGGAGGAGATCCGGATCCACCGGAGCGGCGAGGAAGCCGCGGGCCCCCACCGCCTGGGCGCGAGGCAGGTCCTGTTCCGGCATCTTGCCCGCGACCAGTACCTGCGCGTGGACCGGACGCGGCAGCGACTCCATCGCCGGCAGCGGCGCAACCACGACCTGGGCCGCGTTCGCCGCGAGCAGCTCCTCCGTGCTTGCGACCTGCGCCCGCAGGCCCGCCTGGGACATCACTCGCACCAGCCCGGTGGTGGCCTCCTCACCCCAGCCGTACACCAGGACCTGAGCCATGGGCACCGGCTGCGCGGCCGTGAGCACGGGCAACGCCGAGGGGACGTGGTTCCGCGTTCCGGCCGTGCGCTGCATGGCGCGCGCGGAGAACGGCGCCTTCGTGGACCCAGGCCGAGAGACATGCGTCAGGTGCAAGCCCTCCGTCGTGGCAGGCGTCGCGGCCTGTTCGGGGCGCCCTGCCTCCAGGGGCAGCGGCTGCGCGACAGCGGCCAGCGGTTCGGGCATGGCGCGGATGGCCTGCACCAGCCGCCTCATCTCCGCGGGCACCGCCTGCGCCTGGACGACCACCTCTTCCAGCGAGCTCAGCAGCGGCAGCCCATCCTCACCGCCAGGAGCCTCCATGTTCGTCAGCTCCGCCATGCTGCCGCCGAGCACCATGGGCATGCTCTCGTCCGCCTCTGGCAGCGAGAAGCTCTCCATGCCGGGACGCCGAGGCACTGCCTCACCGGTTTCACCCCGGTAGAGCTGTCCAATGGCCCGGCGGATGGACGCATCCGACGCCAGCTTCGCCACCACGCGGGGCTTGCCGGACACGCTCTTCACCGCGTCCAGGGACGCCAGACTGGCGGGGGCGGCGATGGCCACCACCAACACCGAGTCCCGGCCCCCCTGCCCTTCCAGCTTCAGCGGCACCACCCGGTGTGCCTCCGCCACGCGCTCCGGAATCAGCCAGGTCAGGCTCGCGTCCGGTGGCTGGACGTCCAGGTCCACCGTCTGCATCCCCGCCTGGAAGGCCAGGGCCTCCAACACCTGCTGCGTGGTGCTGAAGCGCTGGTCCACCACCACCTGCCCCAAAGGCACGCCCCACTTGCGCTGGTACGCCAGCGCCGAGTGGAGCTGCAACGCGTCCACCACACCCCGCTCCAGCAGGATGTCACCCAGTCGCTTCTTCATCTCGTCCCCCCTCACGCC
>NZ_SRLV01000172.1:0-5277 GCF_006518205.1 Myxococcus sp. CA005
AGGGTGGGCTGCTGGAGTTTCTGGGGCGTCGGGACGAGCAGGTGAAGGTGAGGGGGTACCGGATTGAGTTGGGGGAGGTGGAGGAGGCGCTGAAGCAGCACGCGCAGGTGAAGGAAGCGGCAGCGGTGGTGAGGGGAGAGGGGCAGGAGAAGCGGGTGGAGGCGTACGTGGTGGCGCCGGGAGGAGAGGGAGGGGCGCTGAAGGAGTACGTGAGGCAGAAGTTGCCGGAGTACATGGTGCCGTCGGTGGTGGTGGTGCTGGAGGCGCTGCCGCTGACGCCCAACGGCAAGGTCGACCGCAAGGCATTGTTGGCCTCCGACGCGGGGCCTTCCGAGCCCCGTCAGCACATCGAGCCGCGTACGGTCACCGAGCAGAAGCTGAGCATCATCTGGTGTGAAGTGCTGGGCATCGAGCGGGTGAGCGCGGACGCTGACTTCTTCGAGTTGGGCGGGCACTCGTTGCTGGCCACGCAGCTCATCGCGCACATCCGCTCCGCTTTCGGCGTGGAGTTGCCCCTGCGCACGCTCTTCGCGTCACCTGTGCTCGAAGGGCTCGCGCTGCGAATCGAGGAGTCGGCGCGGGAAGCGGCGGCGCCGAGCGTGCCAGCGCTGACCCGGGTACCTCGCATGGGCGCATTGCCCGTGTCGTTCGCCCAGCAGCGGCTCTGGTTCATCGACCAGCTCCATCCGGGCAGTGCCAGCTACAACGTCCCCATCGTCCTCCGGATCGAGGGCTCGCTCGATGTGAGCGCGTTGCAGCGCGCGTTCTCCGCGCTGGTGGCGCGCCATGAGTCGTTGCGCACGACGTTTGCCTCCCACGAGGGCCAGCCTGTCCAGGTCATCCATCCGGCCATGGACGTCCAGCTCGCCTTCGAGGACTTGAGCACGCTGCCGGAAGTGGAGCGCGAGGCCGAATTCCGCGCGCGTGCGACTCGAACAGCCCTGCGGCCGTTTCATCTGGAGCGCGGCCCCCTGGTGCGCGTGGGGCTGTCGCGGCTGTCGCCGGACGTGCACGCCCTGGTGCTGGTGCTGCATCACATCGTCTCGGATGGCTGGTCGCTGGGCGTGCTGGTCCGCGAGGTGGGCGCGCTCTATGCGGCCTTCCTCGAAGGACGGTCTCCCGGGTTGCCGGAGCTGCCCGTGCAGTACGCGGACTACGCGGTGTGGCAGCGGCAATGGCTGAGCGGCGCCGTGCTGGAGACGCAGCTCGACTGGTGGCGGCAGCAGCTGTCTGGCGCGCCTCCTCACCTGGAGCTACCCACCGACAAGCCCAGGCCGGCGACGTTGTCGCACCGCGGTGCATGGGTGCCGGTGCGGTTGTCACGGCCGATGAGCGACGCCGTGACGGCACTGGCCCATGCGGAGGGAGCCACGCCCTTCATGGTGCTGCTGGCGGCCTTCCAGCTCCTGCTGTCGCGCTACTCGGGGCAGGAGGACGTGCTGGTGGGCTCGCCCATCGCGGGTCGCCGGTACGAAGAGACGGAGGGGCTCATCGGCTTCTTCGTCAACACCCTGGTTCTCCGCGCCCAGGTCCAGCCTCATGCCACCTTCCGCGAACTGCTGGCGCAGGTGCGTGAGCGCACGCTGGGGGCGTACGAGCATCAGGACCTTCCCTTCGAGAAGCTCGTGGAGCATCTGCAACCCGAGCGGAACCTGGGGCGCAGCGCGCTCTTCCAGGTCCTCTTCGTGTTGCAGAACGCCCCGGTGGGGCCGTTGTCGCTGCCCTCGCTGACCGTGAAGCCGATGGGGTTGATTGACAAGGAGGCGGCTCGCTTCGAGCTTTCGTTGAGCCTGGGGGAGACTCCACGGGGTTTCGAGGGCTTGCTCCAGTTCAGCACCGACCTCTTCACGGCGGCCACGGCGGAGCGGATGGTGTTCTACCTGGAGCAGGTGCTGAAGGCCGTCACCACGCGGCCCGAATCGCGCCTCTCCCAGATACCGCTGCTGACCGATGCGGAGCGTCATCAGGTGCTGGTGGAATGGAACGGCTCGGCCCAGGCTCTCCGGTGGGAGGCTGTCCACCGGTGTGTCGAGCACCACGCAGAGCGGACGCCAGAGGCGCCCGCGGTGCGGTGCGAGGAGCGGGAGCTGACGTACCGCCAGTTGGAGGCGCAGGCCAACCAGGTGGCGCACCAGTTGAGGGGAATGGGGGTGGGCGCGGAAGTGCCAGTGGCGCTGTGCCTGGAGCGGGGCGTGGAGTGGGTGGTGGCGATGCTGGGGATTCTGAAGGCGGGAGGCGCGTACGTGCCGCTGGACCCCTCGCAACCAGAATCCCGCCTGCGCGCGCTGGTGGAAGAAGTGGCCGCGCCGGTGGTGGTGACGCAGGCGCGGCATGCGGCGACTTTCGAGGGACTGTCCGCGCGCCGGGTGGAGATGGATGGAGACGCGGCGCGGCTCGAGGCGCAGCCGACGGAAGCACCGCGGGTAGAGGTGCAACCCGAGCAACTGGCGTACGTGCTGTTCACATCCGGAAGCACGGGGCGGCCCAAGGGCGTGGCGGTCACACACGGACAGCTTGCCCACTACGTGGAAGCGGCGAATGCGCGGCTGGGGTTGGCGGAGTGCACGAGCTTCGCGCTGGTGTCGACGGTGGCGGCGGACCTGGGAAACACGGTGCTGTACGCGGCGCTGTGGACGGGGGGACTGCTGCATGTGCTGACGCAGGAGAGGGCAAGCAGCGCGGCGGGAGTGGAGGAGTACTTCCAGCGGCATGGGGTGGAGTGTTTGAAGGTGGTGCCCTCGCACCTCGCGGCGCTGATGAGTGGCGCCGCGCCCGGGCAGGTGTTGCCGACGAAGCGGCTGGTGGTGGGAGGAGAGGCGGCCTCGTGGAGCCTGCTGGAGCAGGTGGCGGCGCTGGCGCCCGGGTGCGAGGTGCACAACCACTACGGCCCGACGGAGACGACGGTGGGTGTGCTGGCGGGGCGAGTGGAGCTGCCACGTCGAGCGGAGTCACCCGCGACGGTGCCGCTGGGACGGCCGATGGGCAACACACGGGTTTACGTGCTGGACCGGAGCCTGCGTCCTGTGCCGGTGGGCGTGGGGGGAGAGTTGTTCGTGGGAGGGGCGCAGGTCACGCGAGGGTACGTATGGCGCCCGGAGTTGACGGCGGAGCGGTACGTGCCGGACCCGTTCAGCATGGAGGCTGGAGCGAGGATGTACCGCACGGGGGACAAGGTGCGGTGGTTGGGGGATGGGCGACTGGAGTTCATCGGGCGGACGGACTTCCAGGTGAAGGTGAGAGGGTTCCGGGTGGAGCCCGGAGAAGTGGCGGCGGTGCTCAGAGCGCATCCCGACGTCCAGGACGCGGTGGTGGTCGCGCGAGAAGAGGTGCCTGGAGACAATCGGCTGGTGGGCTACGCCGTTCGTACGGCCAGGGCGGCTCCGGACATCGCGGCCCTCAGGGGCTTCCTCCAGCAGCGGCTTCCTGGGCACATGGTGCCGTCGGCGCTGGTGGTGCTGGACGCCCTGCCGCTGACGCCCAATGGCAAGGTGGACTGGCGCGCGCTGCCCGTGCCGAACGTGTCGGCGCGTGGCCCGGCTCCCGCCTATGAGGCGCCGGCTTCCCCCATGGAAGAGTCGTTGGCCGCTGTCTGGGCCCACGTCTTGCGGGTGGAGCGGGTGGGCCGGGAGGACGACTTCTTCGCGTCGGGTGGTCATTCGCTACTGGCCACGCAGGTGGTGGCGCGTGTGCGTGCGGTCCTGGGCGTAGAGGTCCCGCTACGCGCCCTCTTCGAGGCGCCCACCTTGCGGTCCTTTGCCCAGCAGGTGGAGCAGGCGACTCGAAGTCAGACGCTGCTCGCGCTGCGTCCGATGCCTCGGGGGGACCGGGTGCCGCTGTCATTCGCGCAGCAGCGACTGTGGTTCCTGGATCGGCTGAAGCCGGGCGGTACCGAGTACAACGCACCGTATGTGCTGCGGGTGGAGGGCCCCCTGGATGTTTCTGCCTTGGAGCGAGCCTTCTCGGAGCTGGTGCGCCGTCATGAAGTCCTGCGTACGGCCTTCCCGGATGAAGGCGGAGCACCTGTCCAGCGCATCGCTTCGCCATCGCCGGTCCACCTCTCCGTGGTGGAGCTGGGCGCCCAGGATGAGTCCGAGGTGCGGCACCGGGTGCGCGCGGAAGTCGACCGCGCATTCGAGCTCGCGCGTGGGCCGCTGCTGCGCCCCCTGCTGTTGAAGCAGTCCGAGCAGGCGCACGTCCTCGTGCTGCTGTTGCATCACATTGTCTCGGACGGTTGGTCCGCGAGCGTGCTGCTTCGGGAGTTGGCGGCGCTCTACGACGCGTTCTCGCAAGGGCTGCCGTCACCATTGCCGGAGCTGCCCGTGCAGTACGCGGACTACGCGCTCTGGCAGCGCGAGTGGTTGAAGGACGAGGTGTTGGAATCGCAGGTTCGCTACTGGCGCGAGGTGCTGGCGGGCGCGCCGCGATTCCTGGACCTCCCCACGGACAGGCCTCGCCCCGCGGCGCAGACCTTTCGAGGTGGAATCCAGCGGCAGATGTGGCCGAAGGCGCTGTGGCGGCAAGTGGAGGCGACCGCGCGGCGAGAAGGGGCCACGCCGTTCATGGTGCTGCTGGCGGCGTATCAGACGGTGTTGTGGCGGCTCTCGGGGCAGGACGACATCAGCGTGGGCTTCCCCATCGCGGGTCGCACGCAGGCCGAGACGGAGGGGCTCATCGGCAACTTCGCCAATACCCTGGTGCTGAGGGCTCGCGTACGTCCCGAGCTTTCCTTCCGGGACATGTTGGCGCAGGTGCGTGAGGTGACCCTGGGCGCCTACGCGCACCAGGACGTCCCGTTCGAGAAGCTGGTGGAGGCATTGCAGCCGGAGCGGGACCTGAGTCGCAGCCCGTTGTTTCAAGTCTCCCTGACACTTCAGAACACGCCTGTGCCCGAAGTGAAGCTGCGACAGGGATTGTCGCTGACGGTGATGGACGCGCGGATTCAGACGTCGAAGTTCGACCTGTCGATGTTCGTCGTCGAGCTGCCGGAAGGTGCCGCCGCGTCAGTCAATTACAACAGCGACCTGTTCGAGGCGAAGACGGCGGAGCGGCTGCTGAGGCAGATGTCGGTGCTGCTGGAGGCCGCGGTCGCGAATCCGGAGACGCGCCTGGGCGAGCTGTCGTTGATGTCGGTGGAGGAGCGGCGCGTCCTGGTGGAGGAGTGGAGCGGGAGGCGAGCGGAGTACCCGAGGGAGGCGTCGCTGGCGGAGCTGTTTGAAGCGCAGGTGGAGAGGACCCCGGGCGCGGTGGCAGTGGAGTGGGCAGGGCAGCAGGTGAGTT
>NZ_SRLV01000173.1:0-5219 GCF_006518205.1 Myxococcus sp. CA005
CCATCGCCCCCTGGTGCCGTGGCCCCTCCGCCCTGACGCCTCGAACCGAGCGTCTGTCCTGTTCGAGGCATAGGCGCCACACGTCACGTCAGGAAAACTCGACGTCCACGTCGCAACCCGCCACAGCCGGGTGATGGCCTCGCCCCACCGTGATTGCCAGCCCCTGCCCCAACCTTCGAGCGCAGACGCGCCGCCTGGGAGACCACGAATTGGAAGGCACTGTATCCGCAGATGAGTGAGCCGCGGCGACACGTCAACCGTTGCCGCGGCCATCTGCCCCAGCTCATCCCGGTACCCGTGGAGAGGCAGAGCGCCGCCAGATGTTCCTCATTTGTGCGGATGCAATCGTGCCTGACTTCAAATCCCCGTCGTGGAATCACGCTGTGCCAGCAGCGCTGTTGCTGATGGCGCCCTTCGACCTCCTGGCCTCACTGGCCATGGACATCTACCTGCCAGTCGTTCCGGCGATGCCCGGAATCCTCAACACCTCTCCCGCCATCGTCCAGCTCACCTTGAGCCTGTACATGGCGGTGCTTGGGCTCGGCCAGATGGTGTTTGGCCCGGTCTCCGACCGCATCGGCCGGCGCCGAGTGCTGCTGACAGGCGCCCTCCTGTTCGCGGTCACGTCCTTCCTGCTCGCGGGGGCCTCGGATGCCGCGATGTTCGTCGGCCTTCGGCTCGTCCAAGCCATGGGGGCATCCGCGGCCCTCGTCGCCACGTTCGCGACGGTCCGCGATGTCTACGCGGAGCGCCCCGAGAGCGCGACCCTCTACAGCCTGTTCAGCGCCATGCTGGCCTTCGTCCCCGCGCTCGGGCCCATCGCGGGGGCGCTGCTCATGCAGCGCTGGGGATGGCGAGCCATCTTCATCACACTCGGAGTCCTGGCCACGGCGGCGCTGCTCCAAGCCTTGCCGCGGTGGCACGAGACGCGCCCGGCGCAGGGCCTTCAGTCACGTCCCGCGTTCCGGCACATCCTGCGCAGCGCCACGTTCTGGACGTACACCCTGGGCTTCAGCGCGGCCATGGGCTCCTTCTTCGTGTTCTTCTCCACGGCGCCCCGGGTGCTCATCGGTCAGGCCGGCTTCTCCGAGCTCGGGTTCAGCCTGGCGTTCGCTACCGCCGCGCTCGCGATGATTCTGACGACCCGCTTCGCGAAGCGCTTCGTGGGGAGTTGGGGGCTGGCGGGTAGCCTCACGCGGGGCATGGGCATGTTGCTGCTCGGGGCGGGGCTCCTGACGGCCGGACAGCTCCTGGCAACGCCGTCGTTCTGGACGTTCGTCGCGCCGATGTGGCTCATCGCGGCCGGCATCGTGTTCTCCGTCTCCGTCACCGCGAATGGCGCACTCCAGGCCTTTGGCGATGTGGCGGGAACGGCGGTCGCGCTCTACTTCTGCATCCAGAGCCTCATCGTCGGCGTCCTCGGCACGCTGATGGTCGTCCTGCTGGACGGCGACACGGCGTGGCCCCTGGTGGGATACGCGTCCCTGATGGCAGGGGTGACGTTGACGGCGCTTCAGCGCCTCCAGCGCCGACAACGCGTCCTGACGAAACCCGCGATGGCGGAAAGCCCCGACGCCCCCTAGCAAACGTCCCCAAACCGCGCCGCGGGGGCCTGCTCCCGCGGCGCGGCGGTGGTTTCCACCTTCCCCGCCTGGGACGGAACCCTGCCCGCCTCCCGGCTGTCCAGGGACCAACCGGGCGTCGGCCGTCTTTCGGAAGACGTCTCCTGGACGATGAAGGAGCCGCGAGCCATGCAAGGCCCTATGCTTCCCCCCGCGATGAACACCAAGGCAGGCGGTGGACTCTTCTGTGAGCTGTACTGGGGCAACAATCTGTCCGAGGCGTGGAGCTATGGGCCGGAGCATTCGAACGTCCACGCCGCCCCGGACGAGACGGCACCGCTACCGCTCTACGGCTTCACCCTGCCCGAAGAGCCGTTCCTGCTCGCCGAGCGCACCGCTCAGGGCTGGCGCATCCATCTGCCGCCCGCTGCCCGTGCCGAGCGCGCCGTCAAAGGCAACGCCTATGCCGCCGTGCCGCAGACGGACCTGCGCCAGCACGACGGACGCACGACAGTGGAGCTCGCAGAGGGCATGACGCTTCGCCTCTCGGAAGGCCAGCTCTCGCTGCGCATCCAAGGCTCCGTCGTCAAGGAACAGGTCAACCGGCTCCAGTGGAAGGACTTCGGCTGGCTCATCATCGTGAGCATCCTCTTCCTCAGCCTCCCCGTGGGCTTCCTCATCGCGGGCCCCACGCCCCAGCGCATCGAGGAATCCAAGGTCCGCGCCATGAAGATAGCCGCCGACAAGGAAGCCGCGCGCCGCAAGGCCATGGGCCTGGACACGCCACTGCGTCCGCTCACGGATGAAGAGCTCGGCATGCAGCCCGACGGCGGTGACGACGTCACGGTCCCCGCCTTCCTGCGCGTCCGCTGAGGCGGCGATTCAGGGCCCCAGGCCGACCCAGACCTCCCCATCCTCGAAGAACTCCTTCTTCCAGATGGGGACGTCCTGCTTGAGCCGCTCGATGGCGTACTCGCAGCCACCGAACGCCTCCTTCCGATGCGGCGACGCCGCGGCGATGACGACGGCCAGCTCGCCGGGCACCAGCGTTCCCACGCGATGGATGATGGACACGCGCACGCCGGGAAACCGCTCCGCGGCCTCCGCGCCAATCTCCGCCAGCTTCTTCTCCGCCATGGGCGCGTAGGCCTCGTACTCCAAGCGCAACACGCGGCGGCCCTTCGTCTGGTTGCGCACGGAGCCGCTGAACGTCACCAGCCCGCCGTATGACTCCCCCCTGACAGCCTCCACCACCTCCTCCAGCCGCAGGGGGCGGTCCACCACCAGGAACTTCCCAGGTGCGCCTCCCGCCACGGGGGGAATCAGCGCCATCTCCGCCCCATCCCGCACCGGGGCATCCGGACCGACGAACTCCTGGTCCACGGCCACACGAAGGTGCGGCAGGAGTGGCGCCAGCGCCGCGTACTTCGCGCTCAGCAGCCGCAACACGTCCCGAACATGCGAGCCCTCGGGCAAGTCCAGGGCCTCACGCACCTGCCCGGTGCGCTCGCGAGCCGCGGCGAAATAGAGGACGGTGATGCGCACGTTCCTGGCGTCCGCCATGCCCCCGCTCAACGCGAAGCCTCCTGCTCCGCGCGCAAGGACAGGCGTCCCTTGAGCCGGCCCCCGCCCTCCACCGGGCTGAAGTCGAGGAAGCCCGAGTCCAGCGGCGTAATCCGATCCAGCAGCGCCCCCGAAAGCGCCTTCGTCGCCCCGAGCAGCATATTGGGCACTCCGGGCACCTTCTCCGCCGCGCGCAGGTCCGCGCGCAGCCGGCCCAGGTCCACCATCACCGACACATGGCCCGAGCTGAAGGCCTCACCACCGAAGCGCTCCCGCAGCTCGGCGCCCACGTCTCCGCGAGGACGGCCCTGCAGCAGCTCCCCCGCCAGCAGGCTGGCGCGCTCGGGCGTGATGCGCAGCTCCACCGGATGCTCCCGAATCCGCGTCCGGAAGAGCGTGCCATTCGCCTCCTGCTGCGTCGTGTAGCGCAGCACGGAGTCCTCCAGTTGCTTCTGCACGAGCGCCCGCACGGGCTCCGACTCCATCAGCCCCGCTTCGAATACGATGGAGCCCTTGATGTCGGGCCGCTTGTTCCGGATGAAGTTGCGGAAGAAGGCCGGGATGTCGAAGTACGCGCGCAGCACCACGTCGCCGCGCAGCGCCTTGAGCAACGCCTCCACATCCAGTCCTTCACGACGCCAGGACGCCACCATGCGCTCGCGGCGCTCGGAGCCCGGCGCACCGAACGCCAGCCGAGCCAGCTCCTCGGGCGGCACGGAAATCTGCGCCGCGGCGATGGGCCCCAGTTCCGCGTCTTTCAGCAACGCCGACGCGGGCGCGCGGGCGCCCTGGAACAACGGTGTCGAGGAGGACAGGAAGCCATCCAGGTCCATCCGCTCCGGCTTCACCGCCAGCGACGCGGCGAAGCCCCGAATCGGCTGGGTGCCTTCTTCATCAGGCGCCACTCCGGGCTGCAGCCCGGAGAAGAGATACACGCTGCCGCTCGCCACCTTCCCTCGAAGCTCGGTCAGGAGCACGTCCTCGGAGATGCCCGGCCCCGTGAGGCTTCGCACCGCCTGGCGGGCCACTTCCGCGTCGGGAATGGCCAGCACCTGCGCCTGCTGAGACTCGCCCTCGTCGGGCTCCTCCAGCCCCTCCGGTACGGCGAGATAGAGGTAGCCTCGGTCCTCGAAGAGCAACATCGGGGGCCCGCCTGACGCGGGCTCCACGGTGGCGGAGCCGTCCGGCTGCGGCATCACGCCGTGCCCCGCCCGCTCCAGCTCATCGGCAACGGCCTTCAGGGCCGCCTCTGGCTCCGTGATGCCCAGCAGCGTCACGACGCCGTCGAACTCCGGGAGCAGGAAGAAGCCGAAGCCCTCGTCGGGGTCCACGACCGAGCCGGTGCCGTTCTCCAGGTCCGCGAAGAGCAGCGGCAGCAGCGGAGATGACTCCACGGCCCGCCGCGCATTCTCCGGCCCCACGAGCCGCGCGTAGAAGTCCATCAGCGGCTCCACGTGGCCGCGCAGCTCGGGCAGCCACATGACGGTGCGCGCGCTGGAGGGCACCGCGCGCAGCACGGGCCGAGGCACCACCGTCAACTGGACGCGGCCAACCTCCGCGCCCTCGTGCAGGGCGCGCACGGTATAGGCGCCTGCCCGAGTGAACGCGTGAGACACCCACGGCGCCGTCTGGGCGTCGCTGCCGTCACCGAAGTCCCAGGTGACGGCGGTGGCGTCCTCGCGCTGCGAGCCGAGGTCGACCGGCACGCCCGCTTCCACCGTCCGGTCCTGCCCCAGGTCCGGCCGCACCGCGCGACGGCAGCCGGAGGCCCAGGGGCCCACGGCGACCGTCAACAGGAGGAGCGCGACAAGAGACCCAGGGCGGCGCGGAATGAGCGGCATGAGCCGCTTAGTAGTCCAGCGCCAGTCCGAACATCCAGCGCCGGTTCGACAGGTTCAGCCCCGGCCCGCCGAAGTTGTCCACATCCGCATAGGTGTACTCGGCGAAGATGTAGCTGTGGTTGACGCCCAGGTCGGAGTCGAAGTCGCGCGCGAAGCGCGGTTCCAACACGTCCAGCAAGAAGGCCACGCCACCCGTTGCGCCCCAGCCCCACTTGCCGCCCGAACCCCGGTTGCCCCCCACAGCCTCAGTGCC
>NZ_SRLV01000174.1:0-4611 GCF_006518205.1 Myxococcus sp. CA005
CCCCGTGAAGAGCGCGGCCCGGCCCCGGTGCGCCACCGCCACGCCATGCACCAGCAGCCCGCCACGTCGAGCCAGCGCCCGGGCAAGCATCACCTTCAGCACCGTCTCCACGGGAAACCGCCCCTGCCCCTCCACGTGGGCCAGGAGGCCGTCGGCGGAGAGCGTCGCGTCGTAGTCCTCGCCGGCCAGGCGCAGCGCGCCGCCCTCCCCGCGGAGGACCCGTGGCAGCTCGCGAATGACAGGTGCGGGACGCGCCTGGGCGGGGGCCACGGCCACGATCCGAGCCACCTCACTGCCCTGTCGCCTCGGGGACACCACGAACCGGGAGAACATGCGCCGGAGCGAGTCTCGCAGGCCCGCATCACCGACTTCCACAACTCCCATCCAACCGGCGATTCGCAGACAGAGGGCCGCGTCCGCCGTGGGGCCTTCCGGCGGAAGGCTCAGGGAATGCACTCCGACTCACCGGGGATTTGGCACTGGGAAATCTGCGCCAGTGCCACGAAGGGCTGCTCCCAGAGAATGGCCGGCGCCTCATAGACAGGGCCGGCGTCAGGAGGGGGCGTCGTCTGGAAGGCGTCCGAAGTCATGGGGCGTGCGAGCGAGGAAGAAGGGACGTTCTTCAAGGGAAAGGGACCGGGAACGCGCAGATGCGGCCGTCTTCGGAGCCCACGTGGAGGCGGCTCACCGTGTGGTCGATGGTGGGAGTCCCAATACGCTGCGCACCACCAATCGAGACCTGACCGGAGTCGGAGCCATCCAGCAGCTCCAGTTGGTGAACCTGTCCGTCGGAGCTGCCAACGTAGATGCGCACGGCGCCATTCCGATTGAAGGAGAAGGTGCCAGAGGGAGACGCGATCGGCGTGCTCCACCGGAGCACCGGCGGCGACTGGGCGGGCCCCGACACGTCGTACAGCGCCACCCGGCCGGCCGCGAGACTGGCCACGAAGCCCGAGCCCTGGGGCCGCACGAAGCTGGTGAAGGCAGGCGTGTTCGGCGCCGGGCGCGTGGTGACTGGCAGGCTCCACACGAGCTGCGCCGTGGCGGCGTCCACGCCGTGAACGAAGCCATCGCTGTCCGTCACGAGAATCAGGTTGCTGTACGCATTGCGAACCAAGCTCAGCTCCACGTCGCCCACCGGGAGCTGGGCCAGCACCTGTCCCGTCAGCGTGTTCAGCACCCGAAGCGTGTTCGGCGAGCCCGCGTGCGCGCGCGTCGCCACGAAGAGCCGGTTGTTGGTGTAGTCCACCACCATGCCGCCCGCCACCATGCCCAGATTCCCAGGCTGGTAGCTCCAGACCAGCGCGCCGGTGGCGGCATTCAGGGCCACCACCCGGTTGCGCGAAGCGTCCGCCAGCCGCGTGGCGAAGAAGACGAGGTCGCGGTTGGGGTGCGCGGCCCGGTATGCGGCATTCGCGTAGTCGAAGAGCTGCGTGACCGGGAACGACTGGATGGTGCCAATGGGCTGGCCACCATTGTCCCATCGCCACAGCACCTGCCCGGTGGCGGCGTTGAGCGCGCTGGCCACCCCACCCTGGTCACCCACGAGGATGTACTGCCCGGACAGGCCATGCAGTGGCACCACCGGGAAGCGGCTGCCAATGAGGCCCGCCAGCGGTCGAGGCCGCCACCGCTCCGCGCCATCCGCCGACGGATTGGTGACCTGGGTGAGGTTGGCGACGACGGAGTCGTTGAAGGCGCTGAAGATGCCCGTACCCAGCTCGGTGATGGGCTGCTGCGAGGCATTCAGGCCCACCGAGTAGCACCACAGCGGCGCCGCGCCCACGCGGGCCCGAGGCGTGGCCACCAGGGCCTGCGACGTCGGCTGGTTGCCCGGCGAGTACCACCGCAGGTCATCCGAGTTGAAGACGCGGTAGTAGTACGTGGTGCCGTTGGTGACGGACGTATCGGTGAACGTCGTGGCGGCGCCGACGTCGTCCGCGTACACCACCTGGGCGTTGCCCAGATAGGCCCCCACCGCGTAGTTCAGCCCCTGCGTCGGAGAGAGGTTTGGCGGCGCGCCCTCCGCGCGAAGAATCAGCACGCCCCCGTGCACCGCCGGGTTGTCCCAGGTGAGCGTCACGCTGCCATCGCGCGCCACACCCGTGAGGCGGTTGACGTCGGGAACGGTGCCCTGCGCCAGCGTCATGGGGGTTTCGATGCGAATCTGCGGCCCGCCGTAGTCGTCGATGAGGTGGAAACGATGACGGAACGTGGTGGGCCCGGACAGCGACGCGCCCGCCCCGAAGTTGGAATACACCACCGTGAAGGAGCGCTCGCCGTTGACCGGGATGCCCGTGGCGTTCGTCGACTCCCAGGTGATGCCCGTGGTGGCGTTGTTGGACGCCATGCGCCACCCGGTGGGCGTCTGCAGCACGCCGCCGACGGTGAAGTAGTTGAGCGCGGGCCGCAGCAGCCGGACCTCATGCAGCGGCATGGGGCCCCGGTTCTGGATGGTGTAGATGACGGACCGGTTCGTCGAGTTGGCGGCCAACGCGCTGATGTTCGTCCGCACGCGGTGCTGCACGATGCGCCCCTGGTTCGAGTCCACCAGGTTCGACGTCACGGAGGCGCCGTTGCGCGTGGCATCCACCTGCCCCCGGAACCGGTAGTTCGCGAACGGGGTTCCCGTGAGCTGGTACGTCCAGACGAAGTGCGCGGAGGCGCCCGGGTCCAGCCGGGGAACGCTCGCGGGCCCAGGCCCCGACACGAGCGACACGGCCGCCGTTCCCTGGAACACGGGCGCGCGCGGCGTCACGTTCAGGAACGTGTCCGTCGAGGACGGGTTGGTCACCGTGAGCCGCACCCGCACGGTCTCGTTGTTGAACGCGTCGTCGGTGTCCACGTCCATGGCCACCGGGAGCGCCCCCACGTTGACCATCCGCGCGTCCATCGAGGGCGACACAGTGTTGCCGTTCCCGCTGACGCCCCGCACCCGCGCCACCAGCGTTCCGGCCGAGCCCGTCCGCACTCTCGCGGAATAGACGCCCGCGTTCCGGTTGGCGATGTTCATGCGGAACGGCGTCGGCTCGGTGTCCACCACCTGGAAGGTGACGGCGCCCGCGCCCGTGGAGGGTCCCTCAACCGTGGTGTTGTTGTGGTTCGTGCCCGTCCGGTTCTCCACCACCATCCGCGCGTCGATGTCGCCGCCAACCCCCATCACCCGAGGACGCACGTCCACCTGGGTGTACAGGCCGGAGCGACTCCAGCTCGCGGCCGAGGTCGCCACCGACGTGGTGAAGTCGCCCCCCGCGCACGTGTCACGGGCGAACGTCTGACTCGCGACGAAGCGCTCGTTGTTCTGGTCGTTGTTCGAAGTCGGCGGAACCACGCGAAGGACGAACCGGGCCGACTCGTCCTGGCCCAGGCCGTAGTCGCCGCTGCCGTTGCAGGAGTCCTGATTGTAGAAGATGACCCACCGCTCGCTGGCGATGTAGTCCACCGTCCATCCCGGGGGCGGGATGGACGCGAGCGGGATGTAGCCGCTGGGCAGCGCGAACCACACCTCGTTGATGCGCCGGAAGAGCGGCGACCCACTGGAGGTGTTGTTGCGGACATCGACCGTCAGCTCGGAGGCTTCGTCCATCACCACCCGCGCGCGGGTGTCCCCACCCTGCGGCTGCGTGGTCAAGACGGCGGTCGGGGTCATCGACTGCGCCCACCCCAGCGAAGGCGCCAGGAGCGCGACGGCGGCGACGAGGGGGGCGGAGAATGGACGCATGATGAAAGGAGCCCTCACGGATCCAGGGTGAAGGAAGCCGCCGTCAGCGGCGCCCCATCGAGGAAGAACCGGGCCTGCCACGTCCCGCTCATGCCGGACGTCGCCACGGTGGTGCCTGCCACGGGCAGGGAGAAGCGCACCGTGCGCGACTCGTCCACGCGTGAATCCACTTCCGCCGACCGCCGCTCATACGGCAGCCCGGAAGGCGGCACGAACTCCACGGACACCGTGTGCCGGCCGCGCACGCCGCTCACCGTCAGGTCCACGTCCACCTGCGCCACCGACAGCAAGGCCCTGCTCCCCTCGCCCAGGTCAATGACGGTGGCCGAGCCCCGCGGAACCACTGGAGGCGGAGGCACTTCCGGCTCCTCCACCGGCGCGGGCGGCGGCCGGGCCTCCGAACCCTCGCGCGGAGGCAACACGTCCGTGGGCGCCACCGGTTCCTGCGCCGGGGGCGCATGAACGGGGGCATAGGGCGCCACGCCATCCGTGCACGAGGCCAACATCACCGCCGCCGCCAGGAACGCCAAACGCGTCCGCATCACCGCGCCTCCTCCAACTCGTCGATGAGCCCCAGCCGGGTCAGCTCCGAGAAGAACTTGAGCGTGTCGGTCAGCACCTGCTCCACGTCCCATCCGTGACGCTGAGCCACCTGCTCCACCAGGGCCCGCGCCGTGCGCGTCCCGTCGCACAACTCCCAGATTTCAATGGCCGTTCCGTTGAGCCCACGCAGGGTGTTGCCCTCGGCATCCAGGACGATGAAGTCCGAACCGAAGCGCTGGCCGGAGACGCCCTCGCGCCAGCGCGGCGCATGGTCCGCCGCGAAGTCCGTGCTCATCGCGCACCTCCCCGGCCCAGCAACGCAGCCAGGCGCCACTTCACGGCCACCC
>NZ_SRLV01000175.1:0-4588 GCF_006518205.1 Myxococcus sp. CA005
CGCCCCCCGCGTTGTTGCCAGCGCCACCATTGGCCCCCACCGCTCGGACGAATCCCCCCACGGTGATGGAGCCCTTGCCCACGAGGACGATGGCGCCCCCCGCGCCACCGCCAGAGCCGGGCAGGTTGGAGGCGGTTCCACCAGCCTCACCATTGGCATTGATGGCGCCCCCCGGGGGAATGCGGACCGCTCCCTGCGCGAGCATGACCAGGGAGCCGCCACCCCTGCCACCGGCCACACCGACCTGCTTGGCACCCGCGCCGCCGCCCAGGCCGCCGGGTCGCAGGAGTTGCGCGGCCTGGAGCGGCAACAGCCCACGCCCGCCCTGGGGCTCGCCTGCGGCCGCACGCGCCACGCCTGCCTCCGCAGGCCCGGTTCCGTTGTCCTCGGCACTGGGGTCCACGATGATCGTACCGTTGACGGTGACGTCGCCGGTGGCCCGGATGACCGTTCCACTCGGGACAATAAGCGTGCCGGAGATGGTGACGTTGGTGAACTGGAGGTGCTGCCGGCCGGCCAACGTGCCGTAGCCAGTGGCCGTGGTCAGATCCACGGTGTTGCCGCTGGGGACGTTGTACGCCCCAGCCGACCCGTCACCGTAGGCGCCCAACGAGCCCATGGGCCCCTGCGGACCTTGAGGGCCCTGCGGACCAACCGATCCCGAAGGGCCCTGAGCCCCTGCAGGTCCCGTCGCGCCCGCGGGACCTTGCCCGCCCTGCGGTCCCACCGGCCCGTTGCACACGAAGCGGGTGAGCGCGACATTCTCCTCGCCCGCATCCAGCGTCCCATTGCGGTTGACGTCGACGCCCATCTCCAGCCGCACGCCACCGGTGGCGCAGTTGCCGGCCGCCGGCTCCACGGTGGTCCGCGTCACCGTGCCCAGACCGACATCACCCTGGGGGCCCGTGGCACCCGCTGGGCCCACCGGGCCCTCAGGTCCTACGGAGCCCTGCGGTCCCGCCGGCCCGGCAGGTCCCACCGCGCCAGCGGGACCCTCCGGTCCCCGGTCCCCCTGCATGCCCGTCTCACCCTGAAGACCGGTTGGCCCCTGCACGCCCTGCTCACCACGGAGGCCCTGCGGTCCCATGGCGCCCTGCGGCCCCTCGGGCCCCATGAGCCCCTGTGCACCGTTGCACACGTAACGGGTCAGCGAGGCGTCGACCTCCTCATCCTCCAACTGACCGTTCCGGTTGAGGTCGATGCCCGTCTCCACCACCACACCCGCCTGGGCGCAGTTCTCACCGGAGGGTTCGGAGTCGGTGCGGACCAGCGCCGTCAGCCCCGGAGGTCCCTCCGGCCCACCTGCCGGGCCCGGAGGACCTTGCGGCCCCTGTGGGCCCGTAGCACCAGGCGCACCTGGCTCGCCCTGAGGACCAGCGGGCCCCTCTGCGCCCGGCGCTCCCGGAGGGCCTTCTGCGCCCGCGGGACCTTGCGGCCCCTGCGGTCCGGGCGTGCCTTCCTCACATGCCGAAAGCACCAGCAGTGCCGTCAACGGAAGCGCCTGAAACCACTTCTGATACAGCGGGCGTCGCCAGTTCTCTTGCGTCATCTGCCGGCCTCCTCGTCGTGAAACGTCACGCCGCGGGCCACTGAGCAAGCCGCACGCCACGCCAAGAAGACCGGGGCGACCCCAAGAGGTTCGGCGATAACCGGGCAGATTCTCTCGTGAGAGAGAACCCGCGAGACATTGCCCCGGCGTCCGGGTCAGACGCACCCGCGTTTCATCGGCACGCGCATCTGTCTCGGCGTCTGGGCCGGACGCATGCGCGTCTGTATCGGACGCACGAGCGTGCGTGACTCAGCAAGACATGGAGACACCACGCCTCACGTTTCATTGCATACCGCCGTCACCCTCACATGAAACACGCGCGAGTTCAGCACTGGCCGGACCTTTGCTCAGGGAGGAAGCGCAGCAGGCCCAGTCAGGCAGTCCTCTCCTCGAAAGGTAGACGCACGTGTCAGAGCCCTTCATCGGTCAGATCATGATGTTCGCAGGCAACTTCGCTCCGAGGGGCTGGGCATTCTGCCAAGGGCAGCTTCTCTCCATCGCCCAGAACTCGGCGCTCTTCTCCATTCTTGGCACCACCTATGGAGGCAATGGGCAGACGACGTTCGCCCTGCCGGACCTGCGTGGCCGCTATCCCATGCAGCCGGGCCAGGGCCCCGGCCTGTCCCCCCGCACGATGGGCGAACAGGGCGGAACCGAAACCGTGACGCTGATTTCGACGCAGATGCCGGCGCACACTCACACCCTGAATGTGAGCAGTCAGCACGGCGATACGGAAACGCCCATTGGCACCGTGCTCGCGGCGGACTCCACGGCGACCGTGCTCAACTACCGGGCTGCCCCCATCGACGGGACCATGAACCCCGCGGCCATCGGCGTCTCGGGTGGAAGCCAGCCGCACAACAACATGTCGCCCTTCTTGTGCATCAACTTCATCATCGCGCTGGAAGGCATCTACCCGTCGCGCAACTGACGCACCGTGAGCCCCAAGGGCTCAGCGCCTCGCTCCACTCACGCGTGCGAGGCGCAGTGGGGCCACGCGGACGGCCGCCGCGAATCCGTCCCCATGAGCCAACACTTCCAGGTCCGCGGCGACCCTGAACCGCGGGGTGGGTAGCCCGTTCCCAGCAGGGTGGGCACGTCGGAGGCAGCGTTACTGCACGGGAGCGTGGGCGGTGGTGGCGGAGCGAGACGGCGGGGGGCAACGCTCGCAAGTCACACCGACGACGGTGTTCACCGTCTGCGCCTCCGTGCTCGCGGTGGTCGTACTCGTCACTCTCGTGGCGAAGACGCGGGTGGCACTGACACTGACGGGCATCGCCACCATCCTGGCGCTCGCGTTGGAACATGGCGTCGCGCGACTGGAGCGCGGCAGGCTGCCTCGGCTGGCCGCCATTGCCCTGGTGATGACGGCGTTACTGGTCGTCGTCGCCGCCCTCGCGCTGCTCGTGATTCCCGCCGCGGCGGACCAGCTCGATGCCCTGGTTCGCCAGTGGCCGCAGTTGATGGAGGAACTGCGGAGCTCTCGGCCCATCCAGGTGCTCAGCGACCGGCTGCAGGCGCTCGGCTGGGCGCGACGGTTGGAGGAGGCAACTCCCCGGCTCGCCACCGGCGCCCTCCCCACGCTGCTCATCCGAGCCATCGGAGGCGTGGTGGGGGTGGTCATCTCGGCCCTCACCGTCTTCTTCCTCGTCGTGTTCATGCTGACATTCGGAGGAGACCTGATTCGCAGGGGGCTGGCCCTGGTCGGCCCCGAGCACCGGATGCGATACGTCCGGGTCCTCCACAACGTCTACAGCGCCACCGGCGGTTACCTGTCCGGGCTGGCGCTCATCTGCACCATCAACGCCACCCTGACCACGGTGACGCTGGCGCTCCTGGGTTTGCCGTACTTCCTGCCCCTGGGCATCGCCAGTGGCTTCTCCAGCCTGGTCCCCTATGTGGGGCCGCTCATCGCTGGGGGCGTCATCACCTTGCTGACGTGGGCCACGCAGGGCATCTGGGCGGCGGCGGTCGCGCTCGCCTACTTCCTGCTGTACGGGCCCCTCGAGGGCAACGTGCTGGCCCCACTCGTCTTCCGACGTACGGTCCACGTCAATCCGCTGCTCGTCCTCCTGGCAGTCCTGTTCTGCGCGGAGCTGGCCGGCATCGTGGGCGCGGTGGTGGCGGTACCCGTGGCCGCGACCCTTCAAATCATCTCCCGGGAGGTCCTCCTCTTCCGGCAGGAGCGCAGGGCGGCGCGCACCATCCACCCCGCGGAACCTGAATGAGGCCCTGAAAGGGGAACACGATGGCCGCGGGTCCACTCCCATGGCTGCTGACCCATGGCACAGCGGCCCTGCTCTTCGCCGCCCTGGTCGCCGGAGGCTTGGGGGTACCCATTCCAGAGGACCTGGTGCTGTTGTCGCTGGGCATCCTCGCGCACCAGGACGTCCTCCCCATCGCCCTGGCGGTCGCGGTCGCAATCACCGGAGTGCTCTGCGGCGACACGGCCCTCTTCATCACCGCCCAAAGGCTGGGGCCCGCGCTGTACGCGCATCCACGGATGAAGAAGCTCCTGCCGCCGGAACGCCGCGAGCGACTGGCCCAGCTCTACGCGCGCCACGGCGGGCGCTGCATCTTCGTGGGACGCTTTCTCTCGGTCCTGCGCGGGGCAGTGTTCATCATGGCCGCGGTGCAAGGGATGCGGCTGCGCGACTTCCTGCTGTGGGACGCGTTGGCGCTATGCCTCAGCGCTCCGGTGGTGGTGGCGCTGGGGTACGCCTTCTCGCACAGCGTGGACGCGGTGGCGAAAGGGGCGGCGCGAGCCGAGCACCTGCTGGTGCTGGCCACGACGGCGGCCCTGCTGGCGGTGGGGGGCCTGCGCCGACTGCGCACGCGGCGCCTGGCCCAACGCCCGCGGTGACGCGCGGAAACTCCACATGCCCCAAAACGGAAAACCCCCGGTGTCCACAAGGGACACCGGGGGTTTCTCAAAAAGAATCCGGCAGCGACCTACTCTCCCGCGCGGTTTCCCGCGAAGTACCATCGGCTCTGGAGGGCTTAACTTCCGTGTTCGGGATGGGAACGGGTGGGACCCCT
>NZ_SRLV01000176.1:0-4257 GCF_006518205.1 Myxococcus sp. CA005
GCCCGCCACCGCCCAGGCCGCGCCCGAAGCCAACGCGCCCGAGGCCGCCCTCCCGCCCGCGGAGTCCGCGGCGGGTGCGTCCGACGAGGAGCTGGCCCTGGCTCCGCTGACGCGCCCCACCGTGAAGCCGGTGCGCTTCCTCATCGTCAGCGACCCCATGGGCGCGCGCGTGACGTACCAGGGGAAGGACCTGGGCGAGACGCCCCTGAACCTCGAGGTGGCTCCGAATGCCAGCGGCGTCGCGGAAGCGACGCTGACCTTCACCCTGGACGGCTACCAGCGCGCCCGCGCCGTCGCCAGGGGCGCGGGCCCCGAAGAGCGCTTCACGCAGAAGCTCCAGCCCAAGAAGAAGGCGAGCACGCGGCCTGGAAAGGCCCCAGACTCGTCGCCCTACAAGGACGACCCGTACAATTGAAAACCCTGACAGCCTTCAAACGAGCGGGCCTCCTCGCGATGTGTCTGTGCGCGGGGGAAGCCCTGGCGGACGCCCGCCTTGAGGCCCGGCGCCACTTCCGCAGCGGCATGAGCCTCATCGCCCAGAAGCAGTACGACGCGGGCATCGCCGAGCTCGAAGCCGCCTACGCCATCAAGCCGCACCCCAACGTCCTCTTCAACATCGCCCGCGCCTACCAGGACTCGGGCCGGTCGAAGGCGGCGCTGGAGGTGTACCAGCGCTACCTCGCCAGCAATCCGCCGGACGCAGCCTCCGTGCTGCCCATGGTGGCCGCGCTGGAGGAAAAGCTGAAGGCCGAGGAAGCACAGGCCACCGCCGCGCAGGACCCGTCGTCGCTGCCCATGCCGCCGCCCCCCGCGGGCACGCAGTCGCAGCAGCAACTGAGCGCGCTGCTGGAGCGGCTGGAGAAGGCCATTGAACGGGCCGAGGCCATGCCCGTGGGGAGCGCCACCATTCCCGGCCTGACGCCCAGCGGCGTCGCCTCCGCCAGCTCGGACGACGCGGTCGGCGGCGTGGACCTGGGCGCAGTGCCCTACGAAGAGCGCGTGGTGACGGCGAGCCGCCGCGCGCAGTCCTCGCTGGACGCGCCCAACGCCACCACCGTCATCACCGCCGAGGACATCCGCCTGTCGGGCGCCACGTCGCTGCCGGAGCTGCTGCGGCGCGTGCCCGGCGCGGACGTCATGGCCCTGGGCGTGGGCAGCGCCAACGTGTCGCTGCGTGGCTTCAACCAACGCATCGCCAACAAGGTGCTGGTGCTGGTGGACGGCCGCACGGAGTACCAGGACTTCCTGGGCCTCACCATCTGGTCCTCCATCCCCATCAGCTTGGAGGAGATTGAGCGCATCGAGGTCATCCGCGGCCCGGGCAGCGCGCTGTACGGCGCCAACGCCATGCTCGGCGTGGTCAACATCATCACCCGCGCGCCCGGCACCGGACCGCGCGCGCAGTTCAACGTCACCGGCGGCACCGGCAACACCGCCGCGGGCTCCTTCGTCAGCCACGGCGGCTCGGGCACGATGCGCTACCGGGCGGCGGCGGGCTATTCGCAGACGGACAAGTGGAGCCGGGACTACGCCAGCGGCCTGCCGGACGTGACGCTGCGCGGCCCCGACCCGGACCTGGGCGCTCGCGGCGCGCGCGCGTCGCTGTCCGCCGTGTACACCTTCGCCGAAGGGCGCCAGGTGGGCCTGTCCGGCGGCGTGAATCGCTTCACCACGGAAATCTATCCGCCGGGCCTGCTGCGCAACTACTTCATCGACGGCGTCAACGCCTTCGCCAAGGGCGACGTGGAGCTGGGGCCGCTGAAGCTGAAGACGTTCTGGAACCACATCTCCAGCGACGCAGGGCCCCAGTATGAAGCCACGGGCCAGCGGTCGCTGGTGACGTCGCTCAACTCCAACCTCTTCAACGCCGAGCTGCTCTTCGCGCGCGACTTCGAGCTCGCGGGCACGCACCAGCTCAACATCGGCGTGGAGGGCCGCCTCAAGCGCGTGGACTGGGGAGACTACCTGGGCCCGCTGCGCGAGCAGGTGCACGCGGCCTTCTTCGTCCAGGACGAGTGGCGCATCGTGGAGCCGCTGGCGCTGGTGGCCAGCTACCGCGTGGACCGGCACCCGCTGCTCAACCTGGGCAGCCCGGGCCTGGCGCACTCGCCGCGCATCTCCGCGCTGTTCAAGCCTTTCGAAAACCACGCCTTCCGCGCGAGCGCGGCCTCCGCCTTCCGTGAGCCCACGTTCCTGGAGAGCTACACGCAGCTGACGGTGCCCGTGCCGGGCATCAACGGCGTCAGCACGCTCACCACCGGCAATCAGCAACTGCGTCCCGAGCGCCTCACCGCCTTCGAGCTGGGCTGGCGCGGCGAGGCCCCGGAGCTGGGCATCGACCTGGACGTGGCCGTGTACCAGAACACGGTGAGAGACCTCATCGGTCTGTCCGGGGTGTCGCGGCTGCCGCCGGGCCAGTCGTATGACCCGGGCACCGGTTCGTACCTGCTGGGCAGTTCGTCCTTCCAGAACGAGGACGCCATCTACACCGCGCGCGGCGCCGAAGCGGGCGTCACCCTGGCGCCGGTGGACGGCCTGGGACTGAAGTTGAGCGCGTCGCTGCAGGACGTGACGTCGGACCGCGAGTCGGCGGCCGAGTGCGGCCCGTGCAACCAGGCGCCGCAGTTCCGGCTGTACGGCGGCCTCACCTACCGCTCACGCGCGGACCTGGAGTTCGGCGTGGACGCGGCCTACACCTCCGCCTCCACGTGGATTGAGCGCGAGCCCGCCGCCGCGGACCCCACTCGCATCGAACTGGTGTCCAACCCGCTGCGCGCCTACACCGTGGTGAACGCGCGCGTGGGCTACATGGCCGTCAAGGACACCGTCACCGTCGCGCTGGTGGGCAGCCACCTGGGCGGCGCGCATTCCCAGCACCCCTTTGGCAATCGCATCGAGCGGCGCGTCTACGCGACCCTGACGGTGACTCCATGAGCCGCCCCACCCTGTCCTCCTGGAAGCGAGCCGCTGGTGGCCTCGCCCTCGCAACCGTCATCGGACTCGGCTGCGATGCACCGCCCGTGGTGCCCACCGCCGACGTGCGGCAGAACACGCGCAACGCGCGCATCGACGGCAACCTGGTGGTGCAGTCACGCGCGCGTGGCAACGCGGTGGTGTTCCTCTACGACGCGGACCGGCCTCCGCCGCCGCAGGGCACCGGCCGCCCCATCACCTTCACCGTCGTCCCCGCCGAGCAGCTCTTCGGGCCGGCGCTGGCGGGTGACACGCCCGGCCCCTTCGTCGCGCCCTTCAGCTTCAGCCTGGTGCCCGAGGGCCGCTACATGCTCCGCGGCTTCATCGATGTGGACGGCTGCGGCTCGGATGCGGGCGCGGACTGCCGCCGGTCCGACTTCAACCCCTGGTACGGCGTCACCAGCGAGCCCAACGCGGGTGACGTGGGTGGCGCAGCGGTGGACGCGACCGGCAGACCGCTCACGGTGGAAGTCGTGGCGGACGCGGACGGCCAGCCGCAGCCCCTCACCGGCGTGGCAGTGAGCTTCTCCGACACCGCGCGCGTCGTGAGGGACCGGCCCACGTTCCAGGTCGTGCAGGGTGACGGGCAGCTGGGCAGCTCGGTGAAGCAGCTGCGCCTCCAGCCGCTGTCCCTCCACGACGGCGCGGTGGACCAGCGCCCGGAAGGCTTCGCCGTCAGCTACCTGGACGCAGACAACGACGGCACCCCCGATGGCTTCTGGCCGCGCGTGGTCGTGCGCAAGCTGGCGGACGACGCCAGCAACCTGGTGGACGAGAACGACCTGGACCGTGATGGCGTCCCGGATGACACCGGCGTGGACTACGCCCGCGCCGATGGTTCCCAGGACGGCGTACCGGATGTCGTCGTGCTCAACGCGCGCCTGGTGCCAGACAGCATCAGCGCCGCGCTCACCGACGAGAACGGCAACCCTCGCATGGAAGGCGCCGTCGTTCCGGAGCTGGTGGTGGAAGTGCGACCCCAGGCACTGGATGCCCGGGTACCTACCAACCCCGTGCCGCTGCGTGAGCTGCCCCGAGGTCGCTACGCGGTGGTGTTGATCCAACCCAGTGGACAGACATGGCGTGTGCCCAATGAACTGGCACCCGCCCTCGCGTCTGGACTGGGGCTTCCTGCTGTGGAAAGTCAGGCTTTCTTCCTGGAGGTTCCCTGAGTGGCGGTGCTTTGACTTCGGACGCTCCATCCGCCAACATGATCGCCGTTCCCCGGGGAACTGCCCCAATTGAGGTTGATGATCCGATGAAGGCCGGAACCCTCCCCGAGCC
>NZ_SRLV01000177.1:0-3696 GCF_006518205.1 Myxococcus sp. CA005
CCCCTGGAGAAGCCGCCCCCCGCGCTGGAGTGCTTCTACGTGGGCGCGGTGTTGAAAGAGCCACGGTTGATGGCGCGGGACACCTTCCGCGTGTGTGACGAGCTGTCCCACATGGGCCTGCGCATGGCGCTGGCGCATGCGACGTCGGGACACGGCGCAAATGATGCGCTCTTTGAATCCTCGGAAGCCGTGAAGCGCGGCATTGAAAGCGCGCTGCGGCAGCTCCCCTCGGAACCTGTTCCCCTGGAGGCGGCGTTCCTCTCCATCTGCAGGGAAATCATGGTGCGGCGCATCGACGAGCGGCTCGTTTATATAAAGCGGGCGACGGAGCAGACGCCGGGGGCGTTCGACCTGACAGAGGAGACGCGCCAGCTCCTTGTGGAGCGCGTGGAACTGTTGGCGCTCAAGAAGCGTGTCCTGGAGGAGCTCAAGCCTGCCTCCTCGGGAACAAAGGCGCCCATGCAACCGGTTTGAGTTCGCGTTTGTAAGAAACCCTGACTTTGCGGTAGATCGGCCGGCTCGCCCAGGCCTCAAGCCCCTGAATTTGCTCAAGGAGAAGTACCCGAATGCCGACGCAGAAGCCCTCGAAGGCGTCCGTGAAGCCGACCAAGAAGAAGGTGGATCCGGTGATCCGCAAGAAGAAGGCTCCGGACGGTGCCGCGGCGAAGGGGGCCAAGACGGGCGCCGAGGAGAAGGAAGAACTCGTCGCGAGGGACGTCGTCGCCGAGGCGACGGAGAAGCTCAAGAAGAAGAAGAAGGGCGTGGCGCCGGCCATGGGCGATGACGTGGACCCGGAGGAGGCCGCGGAAGAGGCCGCCGCCGCCGTCCAGGTCGACCCCGACGCCGTCGAGGACGACATCGAGGAGGATCCGGTCGCCGAGCGCAAGGAGGTCAAGGACCTGCTCGCCGCGGGCCGTGAGAAGGGCTTCCTCACGTACGACGAGGTCAATGACGCGCTCCCCGCCGACATCGTGTCGTCCGATCAGATCGACGACGTGATGAGCATGTTCGGCGACAACGACATCGAGATTGTCGACGCGCAGAAGGCCGCTCAGAACAACGAAATCAAGCCCACCGTCACCGTCGAGGAAGAGAAGGAAGACGCCGACGAGGACGAGAAGGACGAGGACGACGAGCCGGGCGGCAAGTCGAACGACCCGGTGCGCCTGTACCTGCGCAAGATGGGCAGCGTCAGCCTGCTCACCCGCGAGGGCGAGGTCGAAATCGCCAAGCGCATCGAGGATGGTGAGAAGGAAGTCCTCCGCGCGCTGCTGGCGTGCAAGGTGGCCGTCGAGGAGATACTCGACATCGGCAACAAGCTGAAGACGGCCAAGCTGCGCGTGCGCGACGTCATCAAGGACGCGCCGGAGGAGACGCAGTCCGAAGGTGCCGAAGAGGCGCCCGAGGAGGTCGGTGAAGGTGACGCTCCGGCGCAGCTGGCGCAGAGCGAGCTCAACAAGATTGAGCAGATCTGCAAGCAGATCGAGCGCTTCCGCAAGTTCGCCCAGGACTGCGACGTCTTGGAGGAGGAGCTGTCCTCCAAGAAGAAGCTGACCGAGGTCCGCAAGAAGGAAGTGAAGCAGGAGATCAAGGACCTCCGGACCAAGATGATGGAGGTCCTGGAGGAGATGCGGCTCAACAAGAAGCAGGTGGACCGCATCGTCATCAACCTCAAGGCCCTCATCGAGCGCGTCGACAAGGCCGAGGACGAGCTGCGTGATTTGGAGCGCCGCTACGACTGCTCCATGAAGGAGCTGCGCCCGCAGCTGAAGGAGTCGCGGGAGAACCCCAACATCGGCAAGAAGCTGCAGAAGCAGCTCAACCTCACGCCGGAGCAGTTGGAGGTCCTGGACCGCGACGTGCGCACGGCGGTGCGGAAGATCAAGAAGGTCGAGGAGGAGGCCAACCTCCCCGTCGAGTCGCTGCGCCGCAACTACGACGCCATCCGTCTGGGTGAGCGCCGCGCCGAACGCGCCAAGAGCGAGCTGGTGGAGGCCAACCTGCGCCTCGTGGTGTCCATCGCGAAGAAGTACACGAACCGCGGCCTGCAGTTCCTGGACCTCATCCAGGAGGGCAACATCGGCCTGATGAAGGCCGTGGACAAGTTCGAGTACAAGCGCGGCTACAAGTTCTCGACCTACGCCACCTGGTGGATTCGTCAGGCCATCACCCGCGCCATCGCGGACCAGGCCCGCACCATCCGCATCCCGGTGCACATGATCGAGACCATCAACAAGCTCATCCGCACCAGCCGCTACCTGGTGCAGGAGATTGGCCGCGAGCCGACGCCGGAGGAGATCGCGGAGAAGATGGAGCTGCCGCTCGACAAGGTCCGCAAGGTCCTCAAGATTGCGAAGGAGCCCATCTCCCTCGAGACGCCGATTGGCGAGGAAGAGGACAGCCACCTGGGCGACTTCATCGAGGACAAGAGCCTCGTGTCGCCGGCGGACGCGGTCATCAACATGAACCTGGCGGAGCAGACCCGGAAGGTGCTCGCCACGCTGACGCCGCGCGAGGAGAAGGTGCTCCGCATGCGCTTCGGCATCGGCGAGAAGTCCGACCACACGCTGGAAGAGGTGGGCCAGGACTTCGAGGTGACGCGCGAGCGCATCCGTCAGATTGAGGCCAAGGCGCTGCGCAAGCTGCGCCACCCGAGCCGCTCCAAGCGCCTGCGCTCCTTCGTGGAGAGCTGAGCCGGGCTTGAGCTGAGCTGAACGTGGGCCCCCGCTCCATTCGTGGACCGGGGGCCTTCGTGTTTCTAGAGTCCGGGGCCGTGGCGCTCCGAGCGAAGACGAAGACACCGAAGGCAGAAGTGAAGAAGGCTCCCCTCCCCTTCTCCAAGGCGGTGTGGAAGGCGGTCCGGGCCATTCCGCGCGGGCAGGTGCGCTCCTATGCCCAGGTGGCGCTCTATGCGGGCCGTCCTGGGGCCGCCAGAGGCGTGGGCCGGGAGATGGCCACCCTGCCCCAGCAGCCCGAGCTGCCGCTGCCCTGGTGGCGCGTCACGCGCTCGGACGGAACGCTGGCGCCCCAGGTGGCCCAGGAGCAGGCACGGCGCCTGAGGGCCGAGGGCGTGGAGGTGACGCAGCGTGGGGACACCTTCCGCGTGAAGGTGCCCCGCGAGGTGCCGGCCCCTGGACTGGCAACGAAGCGGCAGCGCTGAAGCCGGGTAAAACGACGCCCCTTGCCAGGACTGCGTACCCGGCGATATGCAATCCGTCACGCGGTTGGTTGGCGCATGAGGGCCCTTAGCTCAGCGGTTAGAGCTGTCGGCTCATAACCGATTGGTCCCTGGTTCGAATCCAGGAGGGCCCACTCCTCTTAACCCCGCATGGCGCCTCGGGAATCTCCACTGAGGCGCCGGCGCGGGGAGCCGCCTCCGCCGAGGTCCGCACCACCGGCGCACCATGCGGGCCGCCCACGGCCAGCGGGAGCACCGCTGCAAGGGGCCAGCATTACGTCCCAGGTGCTCCAGAATCGCTCGCACCCCTCCAGCCTCCTTCACGTACGCCAGCACCCACCGCCTGCCTCCACACCTCACGCAGGCGCATACGTCGAAGTCGAAGGTCCTCCTAACACTACCCGGTCAGATGAATTGGGCGCGGGCGCCCCGTGTTGACGGAGCATGACGCCTGCCCAGTTACGCAAGCTTGACCGGGAGCTGAGCGAGTTCCTGGACTCGATGACCGAGGGAATGGG
>NZ_SRLV01000178.1:0-3583 GCF_006518205.1 Myxococcus sp. CA005
CCCCGAAGCCCCCCGGCACGGCGCGCCCCGAGTGAGAAGACGGGCGCCGGCCTCGCTGGAGCGCGGGACGGTCGCAGGGCGCACGGGCGTTGCCACCAACGAACGGGTGACACGCGAGGTGGTCCAGTGACGATTCGACTCAAGCGAGCGTACGAAGCAGCAAGCCGCACGGATGGGCGGCGCTTCCTGGTGGAACGGCTGTGGCCGCGAGGCGTACGGAAGACAGCGCTTCCCCTCGAAGCCTGGCTGAAGGACGCAGCCCCCAGCACCGAGCTGCGGAAGTGGTTTGCACACGACCCCGAGCGCTGGTCCGAGTTCTGCCGAAGATACACCGCCGAGCTCGCGGCGAATCCCGCAGCATGGCAGCCCCTGCTCGAAGCCGCGCGCCACGGCACGGTGACGCTCGTCTACAGCGCCCATGACACCGAGCACAACAACGCGGCGGCCCTCCAACAGTTCCTCGAAGAGGCGTCCGGCGGCGCCGCTCCGAAGAAGCCTCCATGCCTCCCGCGGCGAGGCCGGGGCCGCTCGACGCGACACACCTGACTGCCGCCAAGGGAAAGCGCGCCGTGGCTCAACTCCCTCGGTACGTGGAGGAGCCGAAGGAACTCAGCAGCAGCGGGACGCGGTAGTGCGCGTCCGGCGCCGACGGGTAGAAACCGCGCACGCCGGAAGGCAGCTCGGCGGGGCGTGAGGGGACGCGCATGGGCCTCATCGTCCCCGCGCACTGCGTCAGTGAGCCAAGGCGCCCCGGAATGACAGGGAATTGTCCAAAACCCCAAGGGTTCACTGGAGATGACGCAACCTTCCACGCTTCCCCCGCTGGGCTGCTTGGCTATGCTGCGCGCCCTTCGTTTCCGCCCGAGGTGAATCCGCGTGATCAACGCCCATACCCGCGTCCCGCCGCCGAAGAACGAGCCTGTCCTCTCCTATGCGCCCGGCACCACCGAGCGCCGGGAGGTGCAAGCCGAGCTGAAGCGCATGGCTGGTGAGCAGATCGACATCCCCGTCATCATCGGCGGCAAGCACATCCGCACCGGCAAGACGGACACGGTGCGCATGCCGCACAACCACCAGCACGTGCTGGCCACACTGCACGAGGCGGACGCCAGCCACGCGGAGCAGGCCATCCAGGCCGCCCTGGCCGTCAAGGACGACTGGGCGCGCATGCCCTTCCAGTCGCGCGCCGCCATCTTCCTGCGCGCCGCGGAGCTGCTGGCCTCGCGCTACCGCCCCATCCTCAACGCCGCCACCATGCTGGGGCAGGGAAAGACGGCCCACCAGGCGGAGATTGACGCCGCGTGCGAGGCCATCGACTTCATTCGCTTCAACGTGCACTTCGCCGAGCAGATTCTCGGCTGGCAGCCGGAGGCCGCGTACCAGACGTGGAACATGACGGACTACCGCCCGCTGGACGGCTTCGTCTTCGCGGTGGCGCCGTTCAACTTCACGGCCATTGCCCTCAACCTGGCCACCGCGCCGGCCATCATGGGCAACGTGGTGCTCTTCAAGCCGTCATCCACCGCGGCCCTGAGCGCCTGGTACATCATGGAGCTGCTGCGCGAGGCGGGCCTGCCCGACGGCGTCATCAACATGCTCCCGGGTGATGGCCCCACGGTGGGCAACCCCGTGCTGGCCAGCCCGCACCTGGGCGGCATCCACTTCACCGGCTCCACGCCGACGTTCAACGCCATGTGGCGCACGGTGGGCGAGAACATCTCCCGCTACAAGCAGTACCCCCGCATCGTCGGCGAGACGGGCGGCAAGGACTTCATCGTCGCCCACCCGTCCGCGGCGGACGACCTGGAGGCGCTCGCGGTGGCCATCGTCCGTGGCGGCTTCGAGTACCAGGGCCAGAAGTGCTCCGCCGCCAGCCGCGTCTTCATCCCCGAATCCCTGTGGCCCAAGCTGAAGCCGCGCCTCCAGGCGCTCATCAGCGAGATTCGCATGGGCGACGTGTCGGACTTCCGCAACTTCATGGGCGCCGTCATCGACGAGAAGTCCTTCAAGAAGGTCTCCTCGTACATCGACCTGGCCAAGAGCGACAGCGGGGCCAGCATCGTGGCCGGCGGCGACGTGGACCGAAAGCAGGGCTGGTTCGTGAAGCCCACGCTGGTGCAGCTCGACAGCCCCACCCACCGCATCCTCCGCGAGGAAATCTTCGCGCCGCTGGTGGGCCTGCACGTCTACCCGGATGCGAAGTACGAGGAGACGCTGCGCGAGGTCGACCAGGCCGCGTCCTACGCCCTCACTGGCGCCGTGTTCGCGCGCGACCGGAAGGCCATCGACACGGCGCTGCGCGAGCTGCGCCACGCGGCGGGCAACTTCTACATCAACGACAAGCCCACCGGCGCGGTCGTGGGCCAGCAACCCTTCGGCGGTGGCCGCGCGTCCGGCACCAACGACAAGGCGGGCTCGGCCCTCAACCTGGTGCGGTGGACCAGCCCCCGCACCATCAAGGAGACCTTCGTCCCGCCCGTGAAGGTGCCCTACCCCTTCATGGACAACGACCCGAACGAAGGCGCCATCTGAGGCACGTATGAAGGGTCCGTTCCCCGGCATCGCAGGGCTGGACACGTACGCGCTGGTGGACGGCGGGTGCCGCGTGGAGGTCCTTCCTTCACGCGGGGCCCTCGTCAGCCGGATGTGCGTGGACGGTGACGAGCTGCTGTACCTCGACGAGGCCACCGTCGCGGACCCGGCCAAGAACGTGCGCGGGGGCATCCCCGTGCTGTTCCCCAATGCCGGGCCGCTGCCGGGGGACACCTATTCCGTGGACCGTCAGCAGTACACGCTGCCTCAGCACGGCTTCGCGCGGAAACTGCCGTGGAAGGTGCGGCAGGCGGACACGTCACGGCTGGTGGTGGAGCTGTCTTCCAACGAGGAGACGCTGCGCCACTTCCCGTGGCGGTTCGACGCACGGCTCACCTTCTCGCTGGCTGGCCAACGGCTCACGCTGGAGAGCGCGTTCGAGAACCAGGACACGCGGCCCATGCCGCTGCACCTGGGCTTCCATCCGTACTTCCGCGTGCCGGACGCGGCGAAGGCCCAAGCAGGCGTGGACACGGACGCCACGCACGCGTGGGACAACTGGCGCAAGCAGGACGTGAACGTCACCGGGCTGAACCTCACCGAGGAGGAAGTGGACCTTCACTTGAAGGACCACTCAAAGCCGGGAACGACGTTGGAGCGGGGCCCTGGGCTCAAGCCCATTCGCCTGTCGTGGAGCCCCGAGTACCGCGTCCTCGTCGTGTGGACGCAACGTGGGAAGGACTTCGTCTGCGTGGAGCCGTGGACCGCCGCCAAGGGTGCGCTAGCCACCGGCGAAGGGCTGCCGCACGTGCAGCCTGGAACTCGGACGTCGCTTCGCTTCGACATCCAAGGCTGAACGCAGGGCCCGGAGCCCCCCGGGGCGACTCCTGCACCTTGCTGTTCGGAAATGTCGGGGGTTTTGCGGGCGGTCTCAATCGGTGAACGCACCAGTCAGGATGCGCGGAAGGGAGCGCATCCGGGAGAGGTGCCCGGTGGAGAGTCGAGGCAAGCTCGGCAGGATGAGTGGAGAGGATTGGCTGGAGGTGCGGCG
>NZ_SRLV01000179.1:0-3533 GCF_006518205.1 Myxococcus sp. CA005
GAACTCGTTCGACTACACCGCCAGCAACACCAACAGCGCGCAGCAGAACACCACCAATCACACCATCGCGCTGACGGCGGGCCAGACGCTCACCGTCGCGACGTGCGGCCTCACGGGGACGCAGTTCACCGGTGACACGTGGCTGCGCCTGCGCAACCCCGCCGGCACCGAGGTGGCCACCAACGACGATTCCTGCGGCGGCCGCGGCTCCAGCATCACCTTCACCGCCACCACCGCCGGCAACCACGAGGTCCGCGCCGGCTGCTACTCCACCGGGAGCTGCACCGGCCGCGTCGTGTGGGAAATCTCCGGCGGCTCCGGCGGCCCCACCAGCGGGAGCTTCAACTTCAGCGGCAGCAACACCAACAGCGCGCAGCAGAACACCACCAACCACGACGTCGCCATCGCCGCGGGCAAGAGCATCACCGTGGCCACCTGCGGCGTGACGGGTGCGACCTTCACGGGCGACACCTACCTGCGCCTCTTCAACGGCGCCACGCAGGCAGCGGTCAACGACGACGCGTGCGGCGGCCGTGGCTCCAGCCTGACGTACACCTCGTCCACGGCCACCACCCTGCAGATTCGCGCGGGCTGCTACTCCAGCGGGAGCTGCACCGGCACCGTGGTGTGGAACATCCAGTAGTCACCACGCAGCGGCGTTGAACACCCGGGCCCGGGCCGTGGCGAGCGCCACCGCCCGGGCTCTCGGCGTCAGTAGGCGTTCTTCGACAGGAAGCCGCCCAGCGCCGTGCGCACGAGAATCTTCAGGTCCATCAGCAGCGACCAGTTCTCGATGTAGTACAGGTCGTACTCGATGCGCTTCTCGATGCACGTCTGGCCGCGCAGGCCGTTGATTTGCGCCCAGCCGGTGATGCCCGCCTTCACCTTGTGCCGCAGGTGGTAGCGCGGAATCTGCCGCTTGAACTCCTCGATGAAGACGGGGCGCTCCGGGCGCGGCCCTACCAGGCTCATGTCACCGCGCAGGACGTTGAAAAACTGAGGGAGCTCGTCCAGGGAGTACTTCCGCAGGAACGTGCCAATCACCGTGCGCCGCGGGTCGTCCGGGCAGGTCATCATCGCGCCGCCGTGCTCGGCGTCGATGCACATGGTGCGGAACTTGAGGATGGGGAAGGTGCGCCCATCCATGCCCATGCGCTCCTGACGGTAGAGCATGGGCCCACGGCTGGTGAGCCGCACCGCCAGCGCGGTGGCGGCCATGAGCGGCGCGGTGATGAGGATGGCCAGCAACGAGAAGAGGATGTCGAAGGCCCGCTTGGCCACCCGGCTCCAGCCCTCCATCGGGTCGCCCTGGAGACGGATGATGGGCAACCCGCCGAACTCCTCCAGGCCACCATAGAGGGTGATGTACTGGTACAGGTCCGGCACCACGCGCACATCCACGGTGCGCAGGGCCAGCTTGTCCATCAGCGCCTTGACGTGGGCGTGGCCCGCCAGCGGCAGCGCGAGGATGACCTGGTCCACCGGGTGCGAATCCAGCACCTCGTTCACCTGGTCCACGACCCCGATGACGCGCACGTCATTCACGTACTGGCCCACCTTCTCCGGGTGCAGCGTCAGCACGCCCATCACCCGGAAGCCCAGCTCGCGGTGGTGCTCCACTGTCTCGATGACCCGCTGTCCCAGGTCCCCCGCGCCGATGACGAGGATGGACTTGAGGTTGTGGCCCCGGCGCCGGATTTCACTCACCAGATAGCGAGTCACCAGCCGGCTGCAGGTCACCAGCGCGAACGCATAGACGATGAAGATGACCAGCGTGAGGCGCGAATAGCGCTCGCGAACGAAGTACGTCACCGCCACGAGGATGAGCGCCGCGGTGATGGTCGACTTGAATACCTCGAACACCTCGCCCGTATTCGTCCGGGAACGATTGGTGCCGTACAGGCGTGACTGGTGGAATGTCACCGGGAAGATGACGAGCACCATCAGCAGCGAAAAGAACGAGTCCGTCCAGGGAGGTATCCCCTCCGTGACGGGCACGATGCCGGAGAAACGCGTGGCGTACGCGAGGACGAATGCCAGCGCGAGCATCACCATGTCGGCGACGACTTTGATCGACGTGTAGAAACGCTGGAGACGACTGAACACCGAAGTACTCCTGTGGCGTAATCAACGGGTGGCCACCCCGGTGCAAGACTCGCGCCCTCTTCATCCGGACGCGCGTTTTGCCCATCACCGTTTGATAGCCGCGCTTGCTAGCACGAAAAAATTTGTGAAAACAATGGGTTGCAGCGGCCCCGCCCCCCCAGCCAGGGGCGGTGTCCACCTGTTGCCCACAAAAGACCAAGACAGGAGCGACAGCGAAGTCACAGTCCCGCTGCGGGGCCTGGGGAATCTGGCAACACCTCCCCCAGCACCGCGTGAATCTCTCGAAGAATGGCACTTTGAAAATGCGCGCGACCGAAGCGCTCGGCCTGCGCGCGAGCGGCTTCAGGCCGAAAGCCTGCTTCCCATTCGTCGAACCGGCGCACGGCGGCGGCGAGCGATTCCGGCGTCTGTTCTGAGAAGAACATTCCCGTCCGCGCCGTCACCGTCTCGAGCGCGCCGCCCTTCCCGTAGGCGATGACGGGCCGGCCCGCCGCCTGGGATTCCAGCGGGGTGATGCCGAAATCCTCCTCGGGCGTGAAGATGAGCGCGCGAGCGTCTCGGTATAGCGCCGGAAGCGACGCATCCAAGACATTGCCAAGGAAGCGAATATTTTCGGGCAGGCTTCCGGCGCTCAGGCGCGCGGCCTCCTGGCCCGCTCCCACCACCCAGAGCTGCGCATCCAGGCTTCGGAACGCCTCCAACGCCACGTCCAATCGCTTGTACGGCGCGAAGGCCCCCAGCCAGAGGAAGTAGCCCCCCTGGCCTCCCCCCTCTAGAGGGACCTGGGCGAAGCGCTCCAGGGAGACGGGCGGGTGGATGACCGACGCCTCGCGGCCCCAGAAGCGCTGCACCTTGGTGGCGATGTGTCGACTGTTGGCGATGAAACGATCGACCCCCGCCGCCGTCCGGCGGTCCCACCGGCGCAGCCAGGGCCGGACGGCATGGGCCGCCGCGCGCACCGGGAGGCCCGTGCGTCCGGGGCCGAAATAGTCGTCGAACAAATCCCACATGTACCGCATGGGCGCGTGCACGTAGCTCAGGTGCGGCGTGCCCCGCGGCGTGCGCAGGCCCTTGGCCACGCAGTGACTGGAGGAGAGGACCAGGTCGTACTTCCCCTGGAGTTGCAGGGACTCGATGGCCTTCGGCATCAGCGGCAGGAAGTGCCGGTAGCGCGCGTGGATGCCGGGGATGTGCTGAAGGAAGGACGTGAAGATGCGGCGGGACTCGATGGCCGGCGACTGGGAGCCCGGCTTGTGGATGAGCGTGTAGATGTCCGCGTCTGGCAGGACTTCGCAGAGGGCATCAAGGACGCGCTCACCACCTCGGTGGGTGACGAGCCAATCGTGGACCAGGGCAACCTTCACGGCACGGCTTCTAGCACTGGGCGCGAGCGGCGCGGCAAGCGTCGATAGGCCCCCGCGTGCCCG